>JBJMQJ010000451.1:0-17652 GCA_045802765.1 Myxococcales bacterium | reverse complement strand
GCGCGCCGAGCGGTTCCTCGACGAGCTCGACGAGGCCTGGCAGCGGCGCATCGGCTCCGTCCTGGAGGTGGCCTGGCCCGTCTACCGCCCGGCTCGCATGGGTCCGCTGCTCGACGCCGTGGTCGGCCGGCCCCTGCCCGAGCTCGAGCTTCGCTGACCGCTTTTTTGCTTCTTCCGAATCAGGAGGACTACCCCATGTCGAAACCCACCCTGGTCCTCGCGATCGCCACCGCCCTGCTGGCGAGCTGCGCGCATGAAGAGGTGACACCGCCACCGGCCGACCGCGACTGGACCCAAGGGTTGGACGGCACCCTCTCGCCGCAGATCGCCCCGCTGGGCCCGCTCGAGTCCGATCAGGGCGCGTACGACCTCGTCCGGCGGCGGGAGCGCGAGCGCGCGCTGGGCTCGAAGCTGACCTCTGCGCAGCTCGACGAGATCATTGCCCGCTCCAGCCAGGTCCTCGCTTCGGCGCTGGCGCTCCCCCTCTTCAAGGCAGGCGTCTACCTCGGGCAACCGCGGCTGGTCGAGAAGGGCTGCGTGGCCGCGCGGCGGGTGACGCACTCGGCGCTCCGCTCGGCCAGCAACGTCGACGCCGTGCTGCAGGCGTGCGGCGCGCTCACGGCCGGCCGCACCTCGCCGGACGCCTGCGGCGAAGGGCAGCAGAAGCTGCGCGATGCCTACGCGCTTCTCGCGGCCGAGAAGGGAAGCGATGCCGGCCGGATGGCAGCGGACGCCGTCCGGATCCTGCGCGACCGCTGCCCGAAAATGACCGCGCCGCTCCGCACGCCGGTCGATCCGAGCTCGCGCGGGTTCCTCATCGTCTGGGTGCTGCATGCCAACGAGGCGCCGCCCGTGACGTTCCTCGCCGGCGAAACCGCGCCCGCCACGGCCGAGGCGATCAACGAAGGCTTCCTGCGCGGCGTCCAGGCCCTCCGCACCGTCTCGCAAAACCTCTGAGCCCGAGGAGATTCCCATGTCGACCGACCGTCCCGAATTCCGTCCCATCGAAACCGCCCCGGCGCGGCGCGCCTGGCCGTACGCGGTGCTCGGCGTCGCGGTCGTCGCCGGCGGCCTGTGGTTCTTGCAGCGCAACATCGCCGGCGCCGAAGTCCCACGCGTCGCGCTCGGCAACGTCGCGCCGAAGATCGACTCCAAGGCGGCGGCGGGCGCCGTCGCCGGGACCGCGCCGGTAAAGGCGGCCGCGGCGAAGACGGTGGCCGACAAGACCGGCCAGACCGAGGCGCCCGAGGGACCGAACGTGCTGGGCAGCGCCGTCGCCGCCGCGGGAAAGCTGGCGATGGTCGCGAAGACCGAGCTGGACCGCGAGCTCGCGCGCACCAAGGGCGCGCAGAAGCAGGCCGCGGCCTACAAGAAGCAGATCGAGGATCTGCAGAAGCAGCTCACCGAGGCGCGGGCCCGGATCGCGGCGCTGCAGCAGTCGCAGAAGCCGCCGCCGCCTTCGGACCAGGAACAGATCCTCCAGATGCTCGCCCCCGTGCTGCGCGCCGATCGCGACGGCCGACCCTGACAGGAGACTCCCATGGACCACCAACGATCATTGCTCGCCTTCGCAGCCGCCGCTCTCCTGGGGTCCGCCGCGCGCGGCGAAGAGTTCGCGCCCATCAAGGCGTCCGAGTCGGTCACCTATCCATTGCCGCCGGTGCCCTTCCCCGCCGTGCCCGACGGCAAGTGGACGGAAACCGAGGACAGCCCGGCCCTCCGCGTGAGCCGCGCCTGGGTGAAGCTCGGCCAGGCGGCCGGTGTCGAGCGCAGCGAGGCTACCCACCGGCTGCACCAGGCGTGGAAGTCGGAAGTGGCCAAGAGCGGTCCCGGCAGCCGCGCCGCGCAAACCGCGCACGCGCGGTTCCTCGCCGCCTACAAGAAGGACCTCGACCAGGCCCGGGCGATCTACGAGGGCGTCCTGCGCGACGTGGACGCTCTCGACGGCGAGAACGGGGGAAACGCGACCGGTGGCGGTGGCGGCGGCGACGCGGCGGCGGGCGGGCTGGCGCGCGAAGCAGAGGAGCAGATCCGAGCCGCCGACCGCGACGAGCGGCTGACCAATTCCGCCTGCTTCCTCTCGCCCGACACGTGCCAGCAGAACGATCCGTCCGACAAGGCGTTGCAGGACGAGATCTCCTCGCTCATCAACGGCACGCTGGTGGCGGGCGGGCCTGACGGCGGACTGAGCGTGTACTCCCTGCGGCGCAAGGCGAGCCTGCTCGCGCTCCGTGCGCGCGTGATGGCCGCGGTCACGCAGCGGGCGGCGGCGCGGCTCGCGACCGACGTGGCCACCCAGCAGGACGGGCAGGGATCTCCCCGATCGCTCCCCTCCCCCGTGGCGCAGGTGTCGACCGCCTCCGCGCGCCGCTCGGCGCCGGCCGCCGATCCTTATCGATGACCCCGCGCGCGCTCGTCGTCGCGGCCGCGTTCGCCTCGGTCGGGCGACTCGCGGCCGCGGCGCAGCCGGACTGCTCGACGCTGAGCGGTGCGCAGGTACCGGACGACCCGCGGCTGCGCGAGTGGCTCCGGCGCCTGGTCCACGAGGTCGCGCGCAAGGAGGGCGTGGACCCCATCGCGCTCGAGGCGCTCGGCATGGTCGAAACCGAGCTGCGTCCGATGGTCGGGCGAGCATGCGAGATCGGGCCGTTCCAGGTGATGCCGGGCTGGGCGAGCGTGTTCCGGCTCGACTCGGTAGCGCTGCTGTGGGATCCGCGCATCAACGCCATCGCGGCGGCGCGCATCTACAAGGCGGGCTGGCAGCGGTGGGATCCCAGGTTCGCGCAAGCAGGGCGGAACCGCGCGCTGCAGGCGGCGGGGTGGAGCGGCCACACGCTCGATCGGGAGAGCTTCGCCGCCTTGGCCTACAACTGGGGACGCGCGCCGCTGCGATTCGCGCGCGCATCCAATCTTCGCGAAGTGGCGATCCCCGCATCGAGCGCGGCGTACGCGGTGCGCTTCAACCGGGCGCTGCGCGAGGGGCGGCAGCGCGCGGCAGCCGCGCCTCAGCGCGGCCGCGGATAGTGGCACTCCTCGAGCCCGATCGCGACCATCGCGAGCAGGTGCGAAACGGGTGTGGTGAGGCGGCCTTCCTTCGTCGCCTCGTCGACGAGGCCAGGGAGATCCTCGAGCCTCTCCGGCAAGGGCGAGCCGCTCAGCCAGACGTCGTCGCGGTAGCGCGGATCGAGGGGAGCGTCGAGGTCCGGGAGGAGCTCGTAGGGCTTGCCGGCGTCGAGATGGTCGCGGAAGAGCGCGCCGCGCACCGCGCGCCGTGCGGCGAGGGACCGCGCCGCGAGAAGGGCCGTCGCCGTTGCCGGAACGGCGTGCACCAGCTGCACCGACGGAGACGGCCGCGGCATGTCCGCGAGCGTGGCGGCGTCCTGAGGCTCGGCGATGCGCGGAACGTGGACGGCATGGCCGCGAGACAGCCTCCGCAGCGACGCCGCGGCCGCTTCCCATTCTTCGAACGCGATCCGGTCGGCGGACCCGTCGCCCGAGTCGACGAGCTGCACGAGCGGCGCCGGCGCGGGCTGCGTCGCCGTCGCGGGCAGATCGGCGGCGAGAAGGCGCGCGAGGATCCGCGGCCAGAGCACGCGCGCCTCGAACAGGTGCGCCCCGCCGCGCGCCGCCTGCTCGACGAGCGCCGTCGCCTGGGGAGCGTCCACCTCGCGCAGCACGGCACGGAAGCCGTGGATGGGCGCGGGCCGTGGCCGCGGCTCGCGGGCGCGCAGCGGCAACCTGATGCGCCCGCGGTTCTTCCAGACCACCGGCTCTCCGGCGTGCGTGAACCTGTCGCCGCTGAAATGACAATGATCGTCGGCCTGGAGCGCCTGCGCGGCGACCGAGAGCCTGGTCAACGGATCGCGACTCCACCCCGACTCGGAAAGACGCCACAGGTTGCCCGCCCCCGAGGGAGGGCTGGCGACGGCGCGGGAATATTCTTCGTAGTCGGCAAGCCAGTCGTCGAGGACGACGGGGATCAGGCCGTCCCCTTCCTCGACGTGGAGCCGCCCGGCCGTCTCGAGGTAATGGGTGCCCAGCGCGGCCTCCACCACCCAGAGCTGCCGCTGCTCGACGGCCGCGCGATCGGATTGCGAGTCCAGCCGCTGCAGCTCGGCGAAGAGCGGCTCGCCGAAGTATCTCCGCGCGGCACCCGGAGCGGACGCCACGGCGGCGAGCTGCTGCTGCACGTCGACCCGGGACCGCGCCACAGGCGTGAGGAGCTGCGGCAGCGGCGCATGGAAGCGGGGCAGCCGCGGGTCGCGGCCGCTCTCGATCCCGCGCACGATCCAGTCGGCGAACGCCAGCTCGGGATCGTTCCACCGCTCGCCACCGCGCAGGCTCGAGGCGAGGAGGAGATGCAGCGCCTCGTGCCGGGCGATGCTCGCCGCGCGCTCGACCGGCGTGCTCTCGCCGAGCGAGAGTCGGATGCAGCCCGTCCCGAGGCTCGACGCCTCGCCGTGAGTCAGCTCGCCGGGCGCAAGTGTCACCTCCACGACATCGTAGGGCCGCGCCGGGGCGTGCACGCGCAACGCGTCGGCGAGGAGCGCCGGCGCCTCGGAGAGGCCCTGCAGCACGGCAGCGGTCATGGCCGGCGACAGCCGCCGCTCTCCCGGGACCAGGCGCACCGAGGGCGCCCCGTCGTCGAAAACGACGTGGAATCCGCCGCAGCGCACCTCGGCAGCGCCGGTCGCCGCCGGGCCAGCCGACGGTCCTTCGACTTGCATCTGGAAGGCCTCGGCGGACACGATCAGATGTCCTAACCCCGCCGGCCGGGAACGGCCAAGCCCGCTCCGCAGTCACAGTCCGGAAAATGGGGAGGCGTGAAAGTGTTGCGCCGCAAGATCGTCTATCCTGTGAGGCGCATGCCAGTGACCGCCGGACGGCGGCGACGGTCACTGGAGAGACGCGACAACCGGGGCTGGACAGCATGGAAGCGATGCCGCAGCTCGAGTCGTGCCTGCGCCTCTCGTTCGAGGCCCGCGACGGCGAGCGGCATCCCTCCGGCGTCCTGCTCGCCTCGTACTTCGTCCGCGCGCCGACTCGCGGCCGCAGGCGCACCGAGCTGGATCCCGAGGTCCTGTTTCCCCGTGCCGTGCGCGCGCGGTTGGGCCCGGCTCCGGATCGCGCCATCGCGCTGGCGATGGATCCGGCGACCTACCGGTCCTGCGCGGGTCCCCTTCCCACGATCCCGCTGGCCACCCGCGAATGGCTCGGCCAGGCGGCCCTCGCGCTCGGCAAAGGCGAAGGGTTCGACGTGGTGTGGTCCTTGCTGCGCGCCGTCTCCGAGCTGGAGAGCGTGGCGCAGAGGCTGCTCGGCGCGCGCATGCCGCGCGCGGTGGTGCGTCAAGTCCTGCACGGGGTAGACGCCCGCAGCTTGCGCGTAGAGCCCTTCGCGGCGCTGCTGGTTCGTGTGCTGAAAATCGCCCAGGCGGTGTACGGCGCATTTCGCCATGCGGGACTGCCTCACGAGGTCGCGTGGGCGGCCGTCGAGGATCGGCTCTGGTCGCCGCATCCAACGGGCGATCGCGCCGCGTCTGGTGCGCGCGCGATCGGTCCCTACCTGCCGAGCCTCGTCCAGGCCGCATCGGGCAACGCGCGCAGGCGGATCCGCCGCAATGCCGAAGCAGGCCGTACCCGCGAGCACGCGCACGCGCTTCTAGCGCGCTTCGCCTCGGGCCCCGGCGTCCGGCTGTGGCCGTGGTCGGACGCCGCGGGCTTGCTGCTCCCGCAAGGCGATGGCGCGCTTTCGCCCGAAGTGGCCGGTTTCTGCTTCTTCGTGCTCCTCACACAGGCGGCGAGCGAGCGCCGTGCCCGCGGTGGACCGTCGCGCGGCTTGTCGCCGCCGTTCGCGGACGCGGGATTCGGCAACGGCGAATGGCTTCCCGATCGCACCGACGATCTCGCCATCCGCTTGCTGGCGGCGGGGGCGGACGAGCCGATCCCGCGCGGCGAGCTGCTCGATGCGCTCTCGGTGCTGGTGCGGGCGACGCTCTCCTCCGGCGCGGATGGCGTGGCGCTCACCCTGCAGCGGCTCGGCGTGGACCTCGCGCAGGGCGAGGAGGAGGCGGTGCTCGATCGCGCAAGGGCGCGGCTTCCCCATCTGCTCCGCTGGCTAGAGGAGAACGGCCGAGAGCTCCTGGAGACTTAGGTGACCCGCACGCTCAGGCTCGAATCGATGCGCAAAGGCTTTCCCGAGCTGTCGGCTTCTCCCGACGGCGCGGAGCTCCTCGACCGCTGGGAGTCGCTCTTGCGCAAGGTGCCGCGGCTGCGACCCTGGGTGGGAGAGATGCTCGGCCACCGCCGCGTCGTCCTCGTGGCGCGGCTCGAGGGCGAGCCGCCCCTGCTCATCGAACGGACCCTCTGGCAGGAGCTCGCGCGCTGGCTGCGGGAGTTCGAGGCGCTTCCACCGTTCGCGGTCTCGGCGATCGCCACGACGCTGCAGGACGAGGAGCGCGACTCGTGCGGGCCGCGCGCGCTCGCAAACCTCGAGGACGCGCCCAACCTCGCCGACGCGGCGTCCCGGTCGCCGGAGCGCGCGGTGAGCGAGATGGAGGCGCTGCTCTCCGATCCGGCGTTCGCGCTGGCGTTTCATTGCGTCGAAGTGCGCCTGCGCCCGCGTCTCGCCATCGCGCTCGAAGCGGCGCCACGCTTGTCCGAGGTGCCGGAGGCTGCCTGGTTCGGTCTGCTGCATTCCAGCGCGCCTCCCTGCGCGCTGCTGACGCCCGACGTCGCGGTTGCGCTCGTGCTGCGCGTGCTCAGCTCGGAGTGGATGGCCACGGCGGCCGGGGCCCGGCGGGCCGCGCTGCGCCTCTTCGGAGCGCATCCTTCCGAGCTGCGTGACGCAACCCAGCTGGACCGGCTCTGCCGATCGTTGCCGCCGGCCTGGGGCCTCGGCCGGGACAGCGCCGCCGACTTCGTCGCCGTCTCGGAAGAGGCGCGGCTCGCGCTGAGGGAGGCCTTCCGCCTCTGCAACCGGATCGCCGCCACCGTCACCTCAGGCAGGCGTGGGCGGCGGGGCGGATTCGCGCTCATCCAGGTGAACGGGGAAGCGCCCGCGGCGCAGGAAGAGGTGGAGGAAGTGTCACAAACGGCGAGGAAGTACGCGGGAATGACTGGTTTTCGGCGGCTGCTGGGCTCGCTCCGGTGAACGGCGGTTTTTTTGCTTCACGGGAAGGACCCAGCAGCGAGGTCACCATGGTGCCCCTCGACGTCGCAGCGACCTGGACGAGAATCCTCTCCGTCACCGCCGGAGCGGCCGCGGCGATCGGCGCTCCGGGGCCGGCCACCCGCCTCCGCGGCAAGGCGGCGCTGAGCTGGATCCAGGGCCCGTGGCTCGGGATCGTCGATTTCCAGGGCGTGAAGCGGTGCGAGCGCGAAATGCTCGACCCGTGGCTGTCGCGGCACGCCGAGCCGCTGCTGCTCGTGCGCCACCTGCTGCTCGCGCGGCCGCTCTCGGACGAGGTGCTCATCGACCTGACTCCGCAGGCGCGCGAAGCGATGCCGGCAGGTTGGCGCGACGCGCCGCGCCCGGTGCTCATCCTCGCGCCGGCGGGACGATGGCGGCCGGAGCGGCGCCGCGAGTATCTCGATGCCCTGTCGCAGCTCCGCATCCCGCTCGTCGCGGGAGGAAGCGAGCTGTGGGCCATCCGCGAGTTCGACGTCGAGCTTCTCCTCGCCCTGGCTCAGCTCGCGAACCCAGCCGAGCGGGCCGCATTCCGGGCGGCCCTCGACCCCAGCCAGAGGCACCTCTTCGATCGGCAGCTCCCGGCGGCGGAGGCGGCCGTGCTCGACGACCTGGTGGGCGCGCGCGACGAGGAAGGGGCGCTCGCGGCGGACCTGGACGGCCTCTCGATCCTCCACCCGAAAGCCCATCCGCTCGCCATCTACTCCGCCGTGGAACGCGCGCACAACCGCCGCCGGGCCGAGAAGGAGCGCACCCAGTTCGCCGGCCGCACCGTCGAGGCCCGGCTCTCCGCGCGCGCGTTTCCTGAACCCGCCGATCCGTGCACGCCTGCGTTCGAGCAACGGGCGGACGCGATCGCGCCGATGCTCGCGGGCGACCTGCAACGCCTCTTCGAGGCGCACCAGCTGCTCGGGCCGGCCGGAGGAGATTGACGGGCATGCTACCGAAGAGCGCCGCCGCTGCCTCCGTGCCGCACCGGCGGCTCGTCGTCGCCGTGGCCCTCGAGAAGGCCGCGGGCGACGAGCTGGCGCGCGTCTCCTGGGCGCGCACGGTCTGGCGACTCGCCGTCGAGCCTGGCCAGCACCCCTGGAGGCCAGCGTGGCGGCTGAGGCATCATGGCGCGCTCGCGGTAGTGGCCGCGGCCGTCGTGCTGCTCTTGCTGCTCGCGGCCAGCGGCTGCGCTTCCGCCCCAAGACAGTCCATCCTACGCTCGGTCCCGGCGCCCGTCCCCGCGAAAGCGGCGCGCTGCGAGACCCTGCTCGTCTCGCAGGAGCTGCAGGTCCCGCTCGCGGGTCGGATCGGGGATCTGCGACTGACCATCGACGGCCTTCCCGAGGTGGCGGGGAAGCTGCGCGTGCTCGTCCGGCGGCCGCGGTTCGCAAGCACGCTGGACTTCGAGGCCGACCGCGCGCCCGAGTTCGACAAGGTCGTCGAGCTCTCGCCGGGCGCAGGGCAGCGCCAGCTCACCATCGTGCTCGGGCGTCCCCCGGGAGCGCCGGACGACTGGCCGCGACGCTCGTGCGTTTCATGCAGGGTCGACGTCGAGCTGAGCGGTTTGTTCGACGCCCGCGAAGGGCTGGACGCGTTCTTCAGCCGCGCCACCGCCGAGACGATCGCGATCGAGAGCGCGTTCCGGCGGCAGGCGCCAGAGCGGGGTAGCCGCCCGGACGTCGCTCTGCGGCAGCTCGCGGACGACCTCGCGGCGGAATCGAATCGATGCGGCGCGCCGATCGGTCCTTTGCTCCTCGGCGCCGTGGGCGCCATCGACCAGCTCGACGCCGCCCGTGTCGTCTTGTACGGAGGCGAAACGCCGCAGCTGCCCGACGCTCCCGCCGTGCTGCGCTCCTGGGAATCCGCGACGGCAGCGCTCGATGCGCTGCCGGTCGCGGCGGCGGCGGCCCGCGGAGCAGGATGGCCCGCTTCGTTGCGGGCGCGCTCCGCGGGCCGATTGCGGGTGAGCGCCCTGCATCTCGAGCTCGCCGCTCAGGTGGCCGGATTGCCTGCCGGGGACAAGCCGATCGCCGCGCAATGGATTGCGCTCGCGATGGCGCCCGATCGGGCTGCGCTCGATCGCCGCAAGGCGGCGCTGCCGCGCATCCGTGACCTCTCGGATGCGGAGGCGCGCCTCGACTGGGTGAATCCGCGGCTGGACGTCCCCGTTCGCGTTCCGGGACTGTCCCGGCCGGCCACGCTGCGAGTGCGCGAGTGGCCTGCGCCGCCGGAAGGGCGGCGTTGCATCGGGCGCCTCGGAGCCGCTCCGGTGCGCGATCCCGACGGCGAGGCGCGAGCCGTCGCGGCGCTGCTCGACGGCGACCCCGGCCATGGGACCGTCCTGGCGAGCGCCCATCCCATCTCCGCGCTGCGGGCACGGCTGCAGAGGTCCCGCGAGCTGCTCTGCGAGCCCGTTTCGGCGGACGTCGGCTCGCTCTTCGCCGGGCTGGAGGAGAAGGAGCTCGGACTCGTGGCCGAGCGTCTCGAGAGCATCTACGCCGAGCTCGATCGGCAACCTGCGCGCGACGAGATCTCGCGCGCCGTCTCGGCCCGCACGGGCGAGCTGCTGTGCAAGCTCTTCGATCCCGAGACGATCCAGCGCCGCGTCAAGTCCGTGACGGCGTACAAGATCTTCGTCGAGGGCGGCACCCACGTCCTCGGATTTTCGCCCAGGCCGCTTTCGTGCGGCGGGCAACCGCTCAGCGCCCGGGAGGTCCGCCAGCGCCTGCGCGAAGCGTATCGCGCGGCGCTCGACCAGCACGGCGTCACGAACCGGCTCTGCCCGGTGCGGGCCGGCAAGTGCCCGGAGGACATCGCCGCCTCGGTGCGCAAGCTGTTCTCGCTGTCGCACAAAGAGCTCGCCGTACCCGCCGCGCAAGAGAGCCGTGCGCTGGATTTCCCGCCCCCCTTCGGCTTCAGCGAGAGCTTCGTGCAGAAGCTGGACCGCTGCGCGCGCGACGCTTGCGAGGCGCTCGAGCGGCTGCGCAGCGAGGCTCCCGCGGGCCAGTTCGACGGACCCGTCTGCGCGCCTCGCAACGCGGGCGTGGAGCAGCCGCAAGAAGTCACTCTCGATCGGCCGGAGGCGCCCAGCACGGTGACCTTGTCGAGCTGCGATCCGAACGTGAGCGTCCGCGTGACGCTGCGGCGCAAGCCGCAGGCAGGAACGCTGGTGGCCATCGCCAGCTCGCACCAGTTCCGCTACGGAAGCGAGAGCGTCAGCCGCCAGGGGCGGCATCCGCAGCTCGGACGGATCTACGAACGCGTCGCCGACCTGGCCGACCCCGGCGACGTCTCCCACCGCGGCGAGGGCGAGTTCGACGTCGCGCTCACGCCGACGGTCGAGAACCAGGTCTTCTATTTCTTCAGCCTACGACGGCGGGATTACTGAGGAGCTTCCGGTTGCGCACGATCGTCGCCGCCCTGCTCGCGCTCGCGGGCGCCGCCACCTCCGGCGCGGCGTACGTGCGCAGCAGCGGCCGCATCCGGCCCGCTTCCGAGTGGTCGCTGGCCGAGCGGCTCGGCGCGCTCCGCGTCGAGCGCACGTTGCCGCGCGCCGTGCGCAAGCAGGCCACGTTCGCGCTTCGCGGCGATCATGCGCTCTTCAAGGTGCGCGAGGCCACCGGGCCCGTGCTGCTCAAGTGCGGATTGCGCGGCGGCTCGGACGTCACCGACGAGTTCCTCAGCTACGCGACCGGCGGGACGCCCTCGGGCTGCGAGATGCAGGCCGTCGACGAGGTCGGGGACCTCTTGATCTACGAAGTCAGCGGGCGCGTGACGCCGCTCTGCCCGGGTCAGTACGCCACGCTCACCGAGCAGCAGTTGCACGACGCGCTCTTCCTTCCCGCGCTGGGATCGACGCGGCGGGGCCCGCGCGCGGGCGGCCCGATCGATTCGCCTGGCGCAGCGCTGCAACCGGGGAAGCTCGAAGCCTGCGCCGCCGGCGAGGTGAACTGCGCAATCAGCAAGGCGGCGAGCGCGCTCATCTATTGCGGCGTTTTGCGCACCTGCGCCGAGGGAGCGTGCTTCCAGGGGCAAGGCACGGACATCCACCCGGACGACGTCGCGACGAGCCTGTACTACTACCAGGCGCTCGCGCAGGCGAAGACGCCCTCCTCGATCGCGCCGGCGGCGTGCGGCGCGGTGCCGATGAGCATCCACCTGAGCACGCTGGTGAGCGAGGCCGTCACCTCCACGACGGCGTCGCGCTTCATCGATGCGCAGCGGTGGAACGCCGCCGCGCTGTCGTCGTCGGGCAGCGCGGAGACGGGGAACGATCTGCGCGCGTTCTTCGACCGCCATCCGCGCGGGCTCTGCCTGTACGTCCGGGGGATCGACGTGGAGCGCCCGCGCGACGCCGAGATGGCCGCGCAGAGCTTCGCGTTCCCGGTGTTCGCCCCCTCCGATCCCCGCGCGTCGAAACGCGCCACGCCGCTCTTGCGCGTCCTGCAGCGGGCGTCGTTCGACGACGAAGCGATGGCCAGCGTCTTCGCGCGCTGCGATCTGGCGAGCGACCGGGCCTGCAGGCTGAAGCGGGAGCGCATCGGCGCCCAGCTCCGCTCCTCGCTGGGGAAGCTCGACTCAGGCCTCGCCAATCTCGCCGCCGACGAGATTCCCTATCACGTCGGGGCCTCGGGAGCGTTCCACCTCGCCGACTACGATTCGCTGCACGTTTCGCTGGAGAGCTCCGCCGAAGTGCACAAGGCGAAGGGGGCACGCTCGAGGCTGATGATCCGATACCAGCCGCTGTGGCCCGAGTCGGTGGCCGAGAAGCGCCTGCAGTGCCAGCAGCAGCCGGGAATCTGCCTCTTCCGCGGCCTGTGGCGGGTAGCCGGCAGCGCGCGCTCGCGCCCGGCCCTCGGCGACGCCGCCAGCGAGGACGGATTCGAGTCGCTCGTCGCGCTCTTCGCGCGGCGTGACGCGAACACGCGCTGCGTGCGGCGGCTGTTCAATGCGCTGGCGACCAGCACGGCGGACCGGCTCCTCGAGCTGCAGCGGGACCTGCGCGAGCCCATCGCTGCGGGCGAGAACCGCGCGGCCTGCGATCCGCGCGCGCGGTCGATCGCCGGCCTGGTGCCGCGCAGCGACGAGGGCTCCGCATGCCCCGAGGCGCCTCCGGAGGCGCCGTTCGGCGACGTCGCCGAGAAGGGGTGCCGTCCGATCAGCCTCGTCTACGTCCAGGAAGAGCCGTGGGCGGCGGCCGCCGCGCGCATCGGCGCCATCGCGGCCGGTCACGGCGTTCTGGTCAGCGTGTCGGGGATCAAGGCGAGCGAGGTCCATCGTGGGTCATTGGGGAACTGGGACGTGCTGCTCACCGTCGCGAGCAACTACTACAACCGGACCTACCCCACGCTCGTGCCGCTCCTGCATCCCGCCGGCAATCAGAACCTGAGCGGCGGACAGGCGATCAGCGAGGTGCCGGGCAAGGATCTGCTGGCGGGTTACGAGTCGTCGATCGTCTTCCCGCCGCCGTCCTGGCTGGGCCCCGCCGGCGCCGCGCCGCCGACGCGGGCGGAAAGCCTGCGCAGGCTCGAGGAAGACGTCGCCAGGAATGGGCCGGCCCCGATCTATCCGCTCGCCTTCCTGCGGCCGGGGACGCTCGTGATCCCCGAGGGCCAGGCCGAGTCCGCGCACGGCCGCTGGTACTTCGCCCAGGTATTGCAGGCGTGGAGCGCGGAGCCGTGAGCCGGGCGCTCCCCCTGGTGTTCCTCGGCGCCGCGCTTCTGGCCAACCCGGCGCCCGCAGCGGACGCGCCGGACTGGTTTCGCGCCGTTCAATACACCTCGCGCGGCGACGTCGTTCTGCGCGGGTGCTCGGAGTGCCAGGGAGAGCCCGACGACCGCTGCGAAGTGCGCAGAGGCGCCCAGGCCCAGACGCTCGAGCAATATGCGCGGCAGCGTTGGCCCGCGGCCGGGCGCGTGAAGCTCCTGCGCTCCAGGGCGGATCCCGATTGCGCGGTACCCGCGACAGGTCCCAAGGGGCTGTTCGGACCGGCGAGCGCGATCGAGGTGGCCGCGATTCGCATGGCGACCACCGCGCCCTCGACGTTGCTCCTCGAGCGCTTCCAGCCGCGGTTGGCGGTGCGGGGCTGGCCGCACGCGCCGCAGCGACGCAAGGGCGAGCAGCCGCAGCCCGCGCACCCGCAGCGATCATCGCTCCGCCTCGCGCTCGTGTGCTGGCCCGCCGAACAGGGGTGGCCGAACCCGCGGGGACTGGGGCTCGACGGACGGGCGGCCCTGGAGAGGACCAACGCGTGTGAATGGTGGTTGTTGCCGGTGAAGCCAGCGGGCGAGCCGGACGTGGAGGCGCAATCCTTTCCGCTCGACGGAACGCCATGGCCGGCGCCGTTCAGCTACGGCGATGGGCGGTGGCCCAGGGCGTTCGATCGCAGCTCGCCGCTCGATGACGCCGTCCTGCTCGGCGAAGTGCGCGCGGAAGCCGAGCCGGCCGCGGCCCCGCCGCCGCCAGACTCCCTCGCCACCGGAACCAAGGCGGCCGCGTGCGGAGGCGCGGCACGCGCGAAGCTCGCGACGCTGGAGCGCTTCGATCAATGGGACACGCAGCTGCGCGGCTCTTCGCGCCGCTCGCTCGATCGCGGCTCCTGGACGCTCAACGCCGCGGCGTGGACAGGGCACTGCCAGGAGCTGGACGCCCTCCGCGCCGCGCTGGAGCAGCAGCTCGGGTGCGCGGTGGCGCAGCAGGGACGGTGCGCCGGCGCGGAGGAGCCGCGGTGATGGACGCCCTGCTTCGCCCGCCGACCGACGACCTCGAGACGCTCGCCAGGGGGGCGGCGGCGGCCCGGATCGCGGCATCGGGATTGCGGTGGCTCGGCGCCTGCGCGGTGGGATTCGCGGCGCTGCTCGTGCTCGCCCTGGTGCTGGCGAGCTTCGAACGTGAGAGGGGCGAGGAACCCTCCGAAACCTCCGCCTCCGCGTACCTCGACTTCGATCTCGCCGTGTTGCGAGAGCTGGCCTCGCGAAGCCTGAGCGGAGAAGCCGGCGCACAAGCGCACCGGGCCCTTGCGGCGGCCTGGTCGCGCCGGCCTGACTGGCTCCTCCCGCCCGTCGAGACGACGCCGGCGCGGCTCGCCTCCGTTCGCGACGCATGGGCCGCGGTCGTTTCGGACAGGAGCCGGTTTCGCACCGCGGCGCGCGGCGCGGCCGATGCGCTTCCGTTCCTGCTCGCCGGTCTCGCACTCGTGTTCTGCGGCGCCGCAATCGCGGGCGTGCTCGCGAACGGCGCCGGCGCTCAGCTCTTTGGCCGCTGGGCGGGGCTGGGACGAGCTGCGTTCGCCGCAGGCGTCTACGGTCTCGTCCTTCACCCGCTCTGGCCGCTGCTCGACCCGGCCGTCTTCTACGATCGCACCCTGACGCTCGGATCGGGCGCATCCGCCGCGTTCTTCGTCGCCGCGTTCGCCGGCACTCTCTCGGGCGCGGCCGCGCGCGCGCTGCTCGCCCCCGCGCCGCACGCGCAGCATCTCAGCGCCCTGCGCGGCCGGCCTGCGCTGCTCACCGCCGCCCGCATCGCCGCGGTCGACGCCGCGGAGTGGCTCGTCCCGCTCGTCCCGGCGCTCGCCGCGGCGGCGCTGTTCGTCTGCGCCAAGGCGGACCAGGACGCGGGCGCGCAGGGGACGGCGAGCGGTCTCGGTGCGCTCGTCCGCGCCGCCATGCGCGAGCCGTCCGCGCCGGAGCGGGTCTCTTCCTGCCTGCTCGTCGGCGGCGCCCTCGTCGTCCTCTGTTTCCTCGGGCACAGGTTCGTCATCGAGACGCGCCAGGCGCTCGGCGCGAGCAAGGTCGAGCCGTGACGGCGCCGATGCGATTGCGCCGACCGTGGGCCCGCTCGTTCCCCTCCGGATTTCGTGCCATGTCCGGAATCGCCGGTCTCCTGCTCGCGGTCGGCGCCGCCCAGATGTGCGCGCTCGCGATCCGCGACGAGCCCTATCCGATCGCAGCGGCCGCGCTCGCGCTCCTTCTCGCCGGCGGGGGCGTCACCCTGGCCGCGTTCGTCCGGCGCAACGCGGCCGCTCTCGCGCAAGAAGCCGATCGTCGTTCGTCGCCGCCCGACATCCTCGCCATGGCGGCGCTGGCGCTTCTCGCGGGCGAAGCGCTTTACGTCCTGTGGGCGACGGGCACCTTCTTTCCGCTCCGCATGCTCCTCTTCTGGCGCGGCGGCGTTCCCGCCGAGCGGCTGCTCGAGTCGCCTCTGCCGATGATGCTCGCGGGCACGTGCCTGCTGGCCTTGGGAGCCGCGGCGACAGCCGCGCTGCTCGGCGCACTCTGGGTCCTGCTCTACGCCCGCGGCCTGGAGCGGCAGGCGCGCGCGATTGGCACCGTCGTCGCATTCAGCGGCGCGGTCCCCTACGTCGCGGTGGCGTTGGTCGTTCGCGCTCTGCTCTGCCAGCCCGTCGCCTTTCGCGCCGCGGGGCATTACCTCGCGCTCCGTCCGGACGAGCAGCTCGCCTATCGATCGCTGTTCGGAATGGCGCCTGGGCTCCTCGTCGCATCGGTCGCGCTCGGCCTCGGGTTGGGGCGCGGGTTGTGGAGCTGGCTCGACCAGGTTCGCGCGGCGGAAGAGAGCAGCGATTCGTTCTTGATGGCCAGGCTGCGCGGCCAGCGAGCGTGGGAGATCGTGCTGCGCCAGGGCGTGTGGCTGCGCCGCCGCCGCGATCTCGGCGCCCTCTTCCTCGGCGGAATGGCGGCCGCGACCCTCATCGACATCCTCTCCAATACCCTCGTCGACAGCTTCCGCCCGCCCGGCTTTCCCCCCTATCCCTCGCTGGGCGCCGCTCTCTTCTTGCGCGGCATCTCGGACGGCGGCGTGCCGGCGCCGTTCGAGCCGGCGTGGGGGATCGCGCACGTCGCGGTGGTGCTGGCCTCGCTCATCCTCCTGCTGGCCCAGACCTTCCCGCGGCGATCCGGCCGCGTCGCGCTGCGGGACGGCGCGCTGAGCGTCGGCTCGAACGTCCTCGCCCGTGCCATTCCCACCGCGCACGGCCTTTCGCCGCGGCCTTCGGTGCAGTGGGTGCTGGGCAGCTCCGGCTCGGGCAAGAGCACGCTGCTTCATGCGTGGGCCGCCCAGCTCCGCAACGCGGTGCTCGTCCCGCAGGAACCCGACGACGCGCTGCCTGGCTGTCTCGCGGGCCTCGACCTCACGCGCATTGCCCGCGACGCCCACCCGCGCGGCGAGCGCGTGCTCTGGGACCTTCTCGGGCGCGTCGACGACGACCGCATCCGGCGCCGCCTCTTCGACCCCTTCACTCCCGTCTCTGCGTACTCGCGAGGCGAGCGCCAGCGGCTGCTTCTCTGCCTCGCGCTCACGCGGGCACGCGGCGACGCCGGCTGCACGCTGCTCCTCGACGAGCCCACTTCCGCCCAGGACGCGGCCCGCACCCACGCGCTGCTCGACTGCGTGCGCGACCTGTTGCCGGCGCAGTTCGCCGGGTCGGGTTCCCTCGTCTTCACCTCCCACGATCCGGAGTCCATCGAGGCGCTGCTCGGCGATCGCGGCCCGCAGGCGGTGACCGATCACGTGCTCTGGCTGGAGGACCGCCGCGCCCACGCCTTCTCCGTCGCCGCCCCGCGGCGCCTCGAGGGCGCGACCGCGCAACCCGGAGGCCTGCAGGTCTACCTGGCCGCGGCGACCGGACTTCTCGAGGCGCGCCATCGCGCACCCGGCCAGTGCGAACCTACGGACGGGGCCGGCATCGAGGCCGTCAGGCTCTTGCGCCCGCGCGTTTCGATCGGCGGGCGCGATCACGCAGTCTCGCCGGAAGCGCGGATCCGCGAGGGTGAGCTGGTCGTCCTGCACGGGCCTTCGGGGACCGGCAAGTCGACGCTGCTTCGCGCGATGGTCGACCGGCGCCTCGCTTCCGTCGCGGTGGGATACGTCACGCAGGACCTCGGGCGCGCGTTTCCCGCGGAGATGCCCGTGCGCGAAGTGCTCGACGCGTCCCGCCGGTCGACCTTCGACCGCGAGCTCCTGCGACACTGGTTCGGGGGGGCCCTCGATGAGCCGATGATGGCGCGCTCGATGGACGCGTTGTCGGAAGGCGAGCGGCAGCGAGTGCTTCTCGCGGGAGAGGTCCTTCGACTCGAGCAGGCCGCACCGCACACGCGGCTGCGGCTGCTCCTCCTCGACGAGCCGTTCGGATCGGTGGACCCGCCCGCCCACTTGCGCCTGATGCAGTCCCTCCTCGCCTGGCTGGGCGGCGCGAGCCGGCGGGCGGCGGTCCTCGTTTCGCATAGTCCACTGGTGGACCTCGGCCTCGCGCACGCTTCCGGCGTACCCACTACCGAGTGGACCATCGACGGGGGGCGCGCATGAAGGCACGGTGGCTCGCCGCAGTGGAGAGAGCGCCTTGGGCGCTGGCGGCGGTCGCGTCGCTCGGCGCGACGCTCCTCGTCCCCAGCGCGCTCGGGCTCCTCGCGCCTCCGGAATGGCTGGATGCCGCCGTGGCCCTGGGCGACCGGCGGCTCGCG
>JBJMQJ010000450.1:0-8372 GCA_045802765.1 Myxococcales bacterium | reverse complement strand
GCTCTTCCGATCTGCGCGGGTCGGCGTGACGCGGCAGGGGATCGACAATGCGCCCCCACAGGTCGTCGCCGCCTTCGACAACGCCATCGCCGCCATCCAGGCAGCGGGCGCGACGGTCGTCGACCTCGACGGGGCAGGCTTCACCTTTGCGTCCGCCGACGGCGAGTTCCTCGTCCTGCTCTTCGACTTCAAGCTCGACGTGCAGAAGTACTTCGCCACTCGCGTCGGGGTTCCGATGGCCGGCAAGACGCTGGCCGACGCGATCGTCTTCAACAACGCGCACGCCGCCGAGGAGATGCCGTACTTCTTCCAGGAGATCTTCGAGCTGGCGCAAGCGCTCGATACCAGCGGCCCGAACCCGGGCGACAACCCGCAGCCGATCTTCGGCGGCCTGACGTACAACCAGGCGCTCGCGATCGACCACGACGCTGGCGTGAACGGCATCGACGCCGCGCTCGCCCAGTTCCACCTGGATGCGGTAGTGGCGCCGACCGATAGCCCGGCCTGGACCACCGACTTGCTGCTCTCCGATCACTTCCTCTTCGCCAGCTCCGGTCTGGCGGGTGGTCCGGGATACCCGATCATCAACGTGCCAGCGGCGAAAGTCCTCGGCCTGCCGATGGGCATCAGCTTCCTCGGGACCGCGTTCAGCGAGCCGACGTTGATCAGGCTTGCCTCGGGATTCGAGGCGGCGACGCACGCCCGGTTCGAGCCGACCTTCACCGGCAACGTGACCACGCCGAACACCGCCGGCACCACGCTGACGCCGCCCAGGGTGCCGAAGAAGGACAGCGGGAAGCGGCCGCACCGGATGTAGCGCGCGATCACGGACGTCCTTCGGGATCGTACGGAACGCCGTCGGCGGCGGGAGCGCGGATGCGCCCCGCCCCGGCGGCGAGCAAGAGCAGCGTCAGCGCGTAGGGCAGCGCGAGGAAGATGCCCTGCAGGCGCAGGTCGGCGGCGTGCAGCGAGAACGAGAGCTGGCGCTGGAAGGCGTCCGTTGCGGCGAAGAAGAACGCCGCCCCCGCCGCGCCGAGCGGCGTCCAGCGGCCGAAGACCATCGCGGCGAGCGCCATGAAGCCCTCCCCTGCGGGCATGCGAGCGTCGAATTGACCAACGATTCCCACCGAGAGCGCCGCGCCGCCCAGGCCGGCGAGCACGCCGCTTCCGAGCACGCAGCTCGCGCGCAAGCGCAAGACGCGCACGCCCGCCGTCGCCGCCGCGTGGGGATTCTCGCCGGTCGCGCGGATCCGCAGTCCGAGCGCGGTGCGCGTGAACGCGAAGTGCAGCAGCGCCGGCAACGCCAGCGCCACCCACGCCACCGCCGTCCGTCCAGAGGCGTCGCGCGGCAGCGACGGAACGGGCGGGCTCACGCCGGAGGAGCCGAAGGTCGTCTCGAGCAGGAAGGTCACCAGCCCCAGCGCCACCAGATTGAGCGCGATCCCGCTCACCACCTGGTCCGCCCGGTAGCGGAGCGCGAGCAACGCGTGTGCAGAAGCGGCCGCGGCGCCGGCCAGCGCTCCGCAAGCGAGTCCTAGCCAGGGCGAGCCCGTGAAGAAGGCGCCCACTGCGGCGGCGAAGGCGCCGAACCGCATCATGCCTTCCAGGCCGATGTTCACCACGCCGGCGCGCTCGCTGAGCACTCCACCCAGCGCGGCCAGCACCAGCGGCGGGGCGAATTCCAGCACTCCGGAAAGGCCCGCGCTCACGGCGCCGCTCCGGGCGGTCGCGAGATGGCGCGCAGCCTGACGAGCAGCGGCGCGAACAGCCGCGGGGCGGCGACGAGCAGCACCGCGATTCCCTGGATCAGCTCGGCGAAACTCGGATGGATCCCGACGAGCTGCAGCCGCGTCGCCCCCGCGCGCAGCGCACCGAAGACGATGCCCGAAGCGACCACGCCGGGAGCCGTGACGCCGCCGACGAGGGCGACGGCGATCCCGTCGAAGCCATAGCCGGTGCGGAAGACGCCGGGATAGCGATGCTCGGTGCCGAGGACGAGGAGCCCGCCTGCCAGCCCGGCCAGCGCTCCCGAGAGCGCCATGGCCTGACAGACGCGCAAGCGCGTCGGGATTCCGCTGGCCTGCGCCGCGCCCGCTCCGGCGCCCACGGCGCGCCACTCGAACCCCAAGCGCAGGCGCGTGAGCAGGAACCACACCGCCGCGGCGCACGCCACCGCGATCGGTAGGCCGAGGTCCAGGCGCGACCCGGCGATGGGACGGGGAAGCCAGGCGGCGGCACGGATTGGGTCGGTTCCGGCCATGCTCACCGAGCTTCCCGATCCGCGCGCGGCGAGCGGCCCCGCGACCAGCCAGCCGTGCACGAGATGGATGGCGATCCAGTTGAGCAGGATGGTGGAGATGACCTCGTGGACGCCCCGGTACATCTTGAGCGCGCCCGGGATGAAGCCCCATGCCGCACCCGCCGCGGCTGCGGCGAGGAGCGCCGCCGGGACGAGCAAGGGCGCGGGGAGATCGAGCGCGCGGCCCGCGACGGCCGCCGCCAGCGCGCCCCAGATCAGCTGCCCCTCGCCGCCGATGTTGAAGAGCCCGACGGTGAAGGCCACCGCGACGGAAAG
The DNA here is from genome assembly GCA_045802765.1 of Myxococcales bacterium. Taxonomy (GTDB): domain Bacteria; phylum Myxococcota; class Myxococcia; order Myxococcales; family 40CM-4-68-19; genus VBKO01. The sequence goes on along the minus strand of JBJMQJ010000450.1, from coordinate 5,797 downwards.
GCCGGTGAGGATGAGGACGCTGGATTTGACGGCCGTTTCGCCGAGCGGCCCGGGTCCGCCGAGGGCGCCCTGGAACAGGTAGGCGAACCCGAGCGGGGCGTTCTTGCCGGACGCAAGCACTGCCGCGAAGGAGACGGCGAGCGCGGCGAGCACCGCGAAAGCGGCGGACCAGAGAGGGTCGCGCGCGGGCGCCACGAGCCGGTCGCGCAGCTTCATGCAGCCTGTCCCAGCATGAGCCGCCCGAGCGCCTCGTCGGTCGCGGTCGGCGGGGCCTCGCCCGCGGCACGCCCGTCGTAGAGCACGAGGATGCGGTCCGCGGCAGCGCGCAGCTCGTCCAGATCGAGAGAGATGAGCAGCACCGCGGCGCCCGCGGCGGCCGCGGAACGCAGCGCGGACTGCACGAGCCGCGCGGCGCCTACGTCGAGCCCGCGGGTGGGTTGGACCGCGACCACCAGGCGCGGGGGTGGACCGCCGCGAAGCTCGCGTGCGGCGACGAGCTTCTGCTGGTTCCCGCCGGACAGGTCGGCGGCGCGCGCCAGCGCGGTGGGAGGATCGATGCGAAAGGCGGCGATCAGCTCCTCCGTCTTGCGGCGCCGTCCGGCGCGATCGATCAGCGCTCCCCGGGCCCACGGGGCGCGCGCCTGCCACCCCAGCGAGAGGTTCTCCTCGACCGTCAACGGCAGGCACAGCGCGCGGCCGTGGCGATCCTCGGGCAGGTGCACGATGCCGCTGCTTCGCGCCGCGCCCGGGTCGCGCGCCCAGCCTGGTGCCTCCAGGCCGTTCTTTCCGTCCAGCTCGAGGACGCCGCGCGCGCGGCGCAGCCCGGTGAGCACCTCCGCGAGCTCGCTCTGGCCGTTGCCGTCCACGCCCGCGATGCCGAGGACCTCGCTGGCAGCGAGCTGGAAGGAGAGGCCGCGCAGGGCAGGGCGGCCGCGGGCGTCCTCGCAGCGGAGGTCATGTACGAGGAGCCGGGCGGGCAGGGTCGACGTCGGGGTTGGGGTCGGGGGCGCGGTCCGGGTCGGGGTCCCGGTCGAAGTCGCGGTCGAAGTCGAGGGCGAGGGCGAGGGCGATGGCGAGGTTCGTGTCTCCGCGCTCGTTACCGCTTCGGCGAGTTGGATCGCCGAAGTGTCCGATGCGCTGGTCTCCTGGACGAGGCGCCCCTTGCGCAGGACGGCGATGCGATCCGCTACTGCCAGCACTTCGCGGAGCTTGTGCGAAATGAAGACCACGCCGCGGCCGCCGGCGGCGAGCGCGCGGACCGTGCGAAGCAGAGCGTCGATCTCGGCCGGGGCGAGGACGGAGGTGGGTTCGTCGAGGATCAGGACTCGCGTTCCGCGCCAGAGCTGCTTGACGATCTCGACGCGCTGCTGGGCGGCGACGCTCAGCGTGTCCACGCGAGCGTCGACGTCGAGGAACAGGCCCGACCGTTGCGCGACCTCGGCGACCTGCCGGCGCGCCCGCGCCGTGTCGAGCGTGCCGAGCCGCCGCGGCTCGCGTCCGAGCACGACGTTCTCCCAGACACGCAGCGGCGGGACCAGCATGAAGTGCTGGTGCACTGCTCCGAGCCCGGCGTCGATGGCGGCGCGCGGATCCCCCGGCGGCAGCTCGCGCCCGAGGACGTGTACGGTGCCTGCGTCGGGGAGGTAGAGCCCGCAGGCGACGCCGACCAGCGTGGTCTTGCCGGCGCCGTTCTCGCCGACCACGGCGAGCACCTCTCCGGCGCCGACGGAGAGCGTCACTCCGTCGACCGCGGCAACGTCGCCGAACCGCTTGACGATCCCGCGCAGCTCGAGCGCGTTCAAGGCGCACGCACCCGGACAAGTCCGAGCGCTTCGGGCCGCGGCGGATCGAACCGCGCTAGCTCCTGCGGCGTGGCGGGGACCACGATCCGTCCGGAAACGACGGCCGCGCGCAGGGCCTCGACGTCCTTCAGCGCGGCGGCGCGCGCCGCCGGGGTGACCGCGGGATCAGCGTCTCCTCCCAGCGGCGAAAGGCCCACGCCGGCCTCGCGCAGCCCGAGGACGACGTCGCCGCCCGCGAACGTCCCGTTCACGGCGTCGCGGACCGCCTGGTAAACGGCGAGGTCGGCGTGCTTGATCATGCTGGTGAGGACGTTGCGCGGCGCGACGTGGCTCTGGTCGCTGTCCACTCCGATCACCCAGCGGCCTGCCTGCTCCGCCGCCTTGATCACGCCGAGCCCGTCGAGGCCGGCGCCGTGGAAGACGATGTCGCAACCGCGCCGATAGAGGTCCTGCCCGACCTCGATGCCCTTCCGCTCGTCGTCGAAGGTGCCCGTGTAGGCGACCAGCACGTCGCGCGCGGCCGCCGGATTCACCATCCGCACCCCCGCGCGGAAGCCGACCTCGAATTTCTCGATGAGCGGGAGCTGCATTCCGCCGACGAACCCGACCTTCCCGCTGCGGGTCAGCTCTCCGGCCAGCGCGCCGGCGAGAAAGCTGCCTTCGTGCTCGCGAAACACCACCGCCCGCACGTTGGGCAAGGTGATCGGCTTGCCCGATTCGTCGAGCACCGGGCTGTCGATGAGCAGGAACTTCGCGCGGGGATTGTCGCGCGCCACCCTGCGCGTGGCCGCCTCCATCATGAACCCGACCGCGACGACCAGCTCCGCGCCTTGGTCGACCAGGAGCCGCAAGTTCGGCTCGTAATCCTCCTGCGCCTTGCCTTGCAGGACGATCGGCGGCGGGATCCCGAGGTGGGGCAGGGCGAGCGGACCGAGCAGCTTCTGGTACTCCGGGTCCGGCATCGTCTCGTAGCCACGCGGCGTATAGCGCAGCCCGGCCGCCATGAGCTCCAGGCCTCTCAACGCGCCGTCGTTGAACGACTGGTCGCCGCGGCCGCCCACATCGAGCGCCAACCCCACCGTGTGCGGCCGCGCGCTCTTCTTGCATGCCGCGGGCGCGCAGCAGAGCGCGGCGAGGGCGCAAAGCCAGGCGAGGCGCATCCGCAGCGGCAGTAGCGCGCGACGCGCGAGCCGTCAAATGATCGGCGCGCTCAAGGCCGGTATTTCGGGGAGACCAGCGCGGTGACGTTCCCGCCCGCATCGGTCCACAAGATCAGCCCGCGCGCAACGCTCGGCGCCGCCATGGTCGCGATCCTTCCTTCGAACCTTCGCAGGCCCGCCCCGCTTCGCGCGTCGAGCACCTCGAGCCAGCTCGCCTGGTTGTCGGGCGAAGACGACTCGACGACGAGGATGTCTCCCACCGCGGGCATGGCCGCGATGACGTATCCCGGCGTGACGTGCTTCCAGACCACCGATCCACCGCCAGGCTCGAATGCGACGACCGAGCCCGGATCGCCGGCCGGCGTCCGTCCGCCCGCGGCGTAGAGGAGCCCGTGCGCGAAGGTGGGGGAAACGATGCTGCCGAATCCGGCGCTCGGGTCGCCGCCGTCGCCCGGGGCGCTGGGATCGATCACCGCCAGGCGAGCAGTCCACACGGGTCCAGCCGAGAGGCGATCGCGGCGCAGCACGTAGAGGACGCCGTCCTTGTTCGCCGCGGCGACCAGAGGCGTGCCGTCCGCCGCCTGGAACAGCGTGGGCGAGGAGCCGAAATCGCTGTTCTCCAGCGGGGTCGGGTTCTGCCAGTGATCGACCACGTCCAGGCTGTCCGCCCGGAAGGAGACGATCGACTGCGCGAGCGGCTCGGTTGCGATGTCTCCGATGCGGTTCGCGGTGCTGGCGAACACCAGCCGCGCATCCTCGTCGATGGAGATGCTGCTCCAGATGCCGCCGCCCTGCCGGCCTTCGGGCACGAGCGGTTTCACGACCGCCGCGCCGGTCGTGAGGTCGACCATGGCGATCTTCCCGCGGACTTCGTCGCAGTGCTCGGACGAGGCGATGCCCAGGTAGAGCTTCCCCAGAGCGGTGGACACCGCCGGGCTGGACTGCAGGAACTCGCCGTGGCCGGCCGGCGTCGGATCGGCGATGGCGCTCGCCCAGATGGTCGATCCGTCTTGCCGCCGCAGCGCGTAGGCGTGTCCGTCGGGAGCCGCGAGATAGAGGACGTCGCCGACCACGGCGGGGGCGGCCCAGAAGCCGCGCTTCTTCACGCCGCCGCACGCGGTGGTGACTTCCGGGTCGAAGCTTCGCGGCGGCCAACGCGGGTTGCCGGTCGTCACGTCGAGCGCCATCACGTTCGCCGCGATGGCGCTCGTGACGTAGGCGGTGTCGCCGACGATCATGGCCTGCGTGTAGAACTGGGAGGTCCCATTCGCGCTCAGGTTCTTGCTCCAGGCGACCCGCAAGTTGGCGACCTCGGCGACGTCGAATTCGCCCGGATTCTCCGACGTGCCGCGCGGTCCGCCGCGGTATTGCGCCCAGTCGCCTCCTCCCTGGGCGAGCGTGCCGCCGCCGCCGGTACCGCCGCCGCCACCTCCGCCGGAGCCGCCACCACCTCCACCGGAACCGCCGCCTCCGCCGGAGCCACCACCTCCGCCGCCGGAGCCGCCGCCTCCGCCGCCCGAGCCGCCTCCACCAGATCCGCCGCCACCGCCGCCGCCCGAACCGCCGCCGCAGGCATACAATGCCGCTGCCGCGACTGCGAGAAGCACCCGCACGCGCATGGCGCACCCCCTCGGTGGCAATGTTCGCTGCCGAGCGTCGAGTCGCAACGGGCGAGCGCTCGGCGCCGCTCAGCCCAGCAGCTTGCGCAGCTCGTCGGCGTCCGTGACCGGGAGCTGGCAGGCGCCGCGCAGGCAAACGTATGCGGTCGCCGTGCCGCGCTGCGCCGGGCGGTCGCGTGCTAGCGCTGGGTCGGTGGCACCTTCCTCGGCGCGCACCAGGACCGAATGGGGCAGGAAGCGCGGGCGGAGCACTTCGAGGAGCGCGGCGTCGTTGCCGCCGCGCGGCCGTACCACCACGATCTCCTTCACCTCGGCGAGGGCGAAGTCTACCGCGAGCAACATCTCGCCCAGCGCGCCCGGCGCTCCCGCGAGCAGCGCGCCGAAGCAGCGCAGGACGCGCTCCGCGGCCTCGCGCCAGCGCGCCTCGCCGGTGATCGCCTCCAATCGCAACAGCGTCAGCGCCGCGACCGAATTGCCGGTCGGCTCCGCGCCGTCGTAGCCGGGCTTCTCGCGCGCGAGCAGCTCCTCGCCGCCTTCCGGAGTGCGGAAATATCCGCCGTTCTCGCGGTCGGCGAAGCGCGCCTCGAGCTCCTCGTGCAGGGCGCGCGCCTCCCGCAACCAGCGCGCCTCACCCGTCGCCTCGAACAGATCCACGAGCCCCGCGGCGAGGAACGCGTGGTCCTCGAGGAGGCCGGCGTGCCGCGCCGCCGCGTCCATCGAGCTGCGCGCCAGCCGGCCCGAAGGACGGTGGACTCGCAACAGGTAGTCGGCCGCCCGTGCGGCGCGCTCGACGAAGTCCGGCCGGGACAGCGCGAGGCCGGCGCGCGCGAACGCCGAGATCATCAGGCCGTTCCATCCGGTGAGTACCTTGCGGTCGGTGAGCGGGGGCGGCCGCGTGGCGCGCGCCTGGTAGAGCTTGGGGCGCACGCGCCGCAGGAAGGCACGTTCCTCCTCGTCCGGTATCCGCGACAGGCTGAGGACGCTCTTCCCCTCGAAGTTCCCCGTTTCGCTCACGCCGAACAGCTGCGCGGCGCGCGCGCCGTCCTCCTCTTCCAGGACGTCCGCGAGCTGCCGGGGCGTCCAGACGAAGAACGTCCCTTCCTCTCCCTCGCTGTCCGCGTCGGTCGCCGACCAGAACGCGCCGCCCGGATCCGTCATCTCGCGGGCGACGTACTCCAGCACGTCGGCGGCCACGTCGCGAAAGAAGGGCTCGCCG
>JBJMQJ010000004.1:0-5993 GCA_045802765.1 Myxococcales bacterium | reverse complement strand
TACCTCCCCGGAAGCGTCGAGGAGAAGCTGAATCCCTGGATGCAGCCCATCTACGACAACGTCGAATTCCTCATGGGGCTCTCGCGCGCCGACAAGAAAGCCGGCCGCAGCTACAAGGAGCTGGTCGATCTGGGTCTCATCGCCATCGAGCCGCTCACCTACATCCGTGGCCGCAGCATCCCCAACCAGTACATCATCGTCGACGAGGCGCAGAACCTGACGCCGCACGAGGTGAAGACGATCATCACGCGCGTCGGCGACAACACCAAGATCGTGCTGACCGGCGACCCCTACCAGATCGACAACCCCTACGTGGACTCGACCAACAACGGCCTCATTCACGTGGTGAACAAGTTCCGCAACGAGCGCCTGGCGGGGCACATCACGCTGACCAAGGGGGAGCGCAGCGCCTTGGCCGAGCTGGCCTCCAACGTGCTGTAACTTCGACGCGCGACGCCGCGCTGGCTTCAGGCGTTTCACGCGGAGGAGGGGAGGAGAAAGAGGGCGCGGAGGACGATGTGCTTCGAAAAACGAAATTCACCTCTGCGGGCTCCCCTTCCGCCGCGCGCCCTCTGCGTGAAACGCTTCGGCTACGGTGAGGCGGGGCGGGAGAAGTCGATCAGCTCGAGGGGCTCGTCGGCCATGCCGACCACCAGCTGCTTGCGGTAGCCCTCGGCGTCGCCGCCGACCTGCAGGGGCATCTCGCGGTCGAAGCTGATCTGGATCTTGTCGCAGTGGAAGTCGAGCAGGCCGCTGCGCGGCGTGTGCCCGCGCCAGATGCGCGGGAACTGGGCGAGCATCTTGGGCAGGCTCATCGCCGAGATGCGCAGCTGGAACCGTCCCGGCGACTTGCGCGCGAACGGGAACATCTTGAAGCCAAAGCCATAGCACGGCACGCTGCCCGCGGCGGCGAGGCGGCACGGGCCGCGGTAGATGACCTCGCCTCGGGCAATGTCGCGCCCGAGCGGCTTCCCGTCGGGGCCGATCTGCCGGGCAGGCGCGCCGAGGTTCACCACCTCGACCCGGGGGACGCCGCGCTGCAGAAGGTAGCCGGGAATGGTGCGCCCGACGATCGAGAGGAAGTAGCCGAGCCCGCCCGCGCCAACGAACTGGAGCTTTCCGCCCGCCAGACCCCTCTTCACACGCACGTAGTCGTTCAGCACGGCGGCGTCGATCCCCAGGCCGGCGAAGGGCGCCAGCTTGCCCTCGCAGTCGAGCAGGTGCACCTCGCGCGATTCGGACACCTCGCCGGACCGCGCGCGCAGGATGTCCTCGACCACGCCGACGCGCCGGGCGGAGGACCCGCAGAACTCCGCCACCGCGTTTCCGGTGCCCAGCTTGAGGACGCCCACGCGAGGGATGCGGAACCTGTGCCGGGCGAGCTGGGCCGCGCCGCCGCCGCTCACCACGACCTGCGACTCCGCGGCCTCCTCGAAGAGGCAGTTCACGTACGCGACGAAAGTACCGTCGCCACCGCCGGTGAGGACGGTGGCGTACCCGCGCTCAAGGACCGTGCGCGCGATGCCCCGCGCATCGTCGATCGTGCGCGAATAGAAGATGTCCTCGGGCGGAACGAAGTTCTCCAGGTCGCGCCGCAGACGGTCGGTGACCGCGCCGGCATTGGCGTTGAGGAGCACGGCCACGCGCTCGTGGTGCCGGACTGGAAGGCGCTCGACGTTCATCGCGTTTGCCGCTCCCGCGCAATCCCCGGGCAGGTCAGTAGCAAACATGAGGCCGGAGGGTGACACGCCGCGTGAGGTCACGATCCCGAAACATTCCGGGCACATGCGCGTATTCACTGTAGGTGTCAAGCCCACACCGGCGGCGGTTTCGCTGCGCACCGGCGGTGACGGTGCGTAGTCGGCTATACAGTCGCTGCGACGGTCGGCGCACGGGCGGGCACGGAGGGGGTCCTCCACTTCGCGCTTGGCGGCGGCCTCCGGCGAGCGTAGAGAGACGCCGCCAGCTCACGGAGGCGCTCGATGAAGGTGTTCGTCACCGGCGGTACCGGATACATCGGCGGCGCCGTTTCCCTGCGCCTGAAGAAGGCGGGGCACGACGTGCAGGCGCTCGTCCGCAACAAGGAGAAGGCGTCTGCGCTGCAGGCGGCCGGCGTGAAGCTGGTGCAGGGCGACCTCGGGAACCCGGCGGGATACTCCGCGGCTGCCTACGGCGCCCAGGCGATCGTCCATGTCGCGAGCGACAGCGGGCCACAGCAGGTCGAGTTGGACCGCAAGTCGATCCAGAACGCGCGCGAGCTGCTGCACGGCCGGGTCGGAGCGACCTTCATCTACACCAGCGGCATCTGGGTGCTCGGCGACACCGCCGGCGCCGTCGTCGACGAGTCGCGTCCGGCCGATCCGGCGAAGATCGTCGCCTGGAGGCCGGCGCACGAGCAGCTCGCGCTCGACCTCGCGAAGGAAGGCATTCGCGCGGTCGTGGTGCGGCCGGGCATCGTGTACGGCGGCGCGCGCGGCGGCATCCCCGCCTCGTTCTTCGGCACGGCGCTCAAGCAGGGCGCGACGCAAATGGTCGGCGACGGCGCGAACCACTGGCCGCTCGTCCACGTCGACGATCTCGCCGAGCTGTACGTGCGCCTGGTGGAGCGCGCGCCGGCGGGCTCCATCTTCCACGCCACCGACGCCTCGACACGCACCGTCCGCGAGATCGCCGAGGCGGCCTGCCGCGCCGCGGGCAAGGACGGCAAGGTCACCGCGGTGCCGCTGGAGAAGGCGCGGTCCAGCATGGGGCCGTTCGCCGATGCGCTGGCGCTCGACCAGAAGGTCTCGAGCGAGAAGGCGCGCACCGAGCTCGACTGGCGGCCGCGCCACGAGGACTTCGTCGCCGAGGCACCCCAGCTCTTCGCGCAATGGCAATCGGCGCAGTAGCTACCTGACATCGGCGCCCTGGTCCGTCCAGCTGGCGACCCCGCAACCATCGGGATCGACGGTTCTCGGCGGCGCGCACGGAACGTGCACGCGTCCGCGGCATGCGTCCTTGCGTTCTCGTCGCGTTGCTCCTCGCTCCGTCATTCGTTCGGGCAGCCGATCCTCCTCGCCACTTCGAGGTGGGCGCGGCTGCGGGCGCAGGCGGCGCCATCCTCGATTCCAGCACGGTGGCGGGAGTGTTCTCCGCATACGCGGGATACGATTTCGGTAACGGTGGTCCGCGCGTACGCGCTCTCGGAGTCCTTGGCCCGACCGGGCTCGACTTCGCCGGCGGCGGGTCTCGTGCAGATCCGAGCGCGAACAGCGCGTGGTCGCTCCTCGCCGAGCTCCAGCTGCATTCGCCGGGCACGACGCAGTTCGTGCTCGCTTTCGGCGCCGGCATCGGCCGGCTGATCCGCGCGCAGACCAGTACGGCGGAGCAGTTCTCCTTGCGCGGAGCGGTGGCGCCCGCTTTCGAGCTCTCGGCCGGCGTCCGGACGTTCGCTTTCCATCCGGGCGTGGCGGTCGGCGCGGAGCTCTCCGCCCTGTGGTGGAACGGGATCGAGCAGAACGTCGCGCCGCGAGGCTCGTCGGTCCCGACCGCGTCGGAGTCCCGGTCTGCCGTGACCGGGCTGGCGCTTTCACTGACGATCGGATTTCCCCTCTAGGATTCCTTCTCCAGCGCCGGCGCGATGGAGTCGAGCAGCGCGCGATCTCCCTGCAGGGCCACGCGCTGCGAATAGAGCTGCAGGCCGCGCAGGCCGCCCAGCTCTTCGCCGCCGCCCGCGTGGCCAGGACCGCCGTGCACGAGCTGTGGAAGCACCGTGCCCGGGCCCATCGTCTGCCCCGCCACCTTTTCGCTGCCGAGGTAGACGCGGCCGTGGTAGGGCGCCACCGCGAGCACGAAGGCGCGCAGGAAGTCGCGATCGTCGCTGTACACCGAGCAGACGAGACCACCTCCGCCTCGCTGCACCAGGCCGGCCGCCAGGCGCGCCGCCGCCTGGACCGAATCGCCCGGGACGGCACAAAGAGTTGCCACCGGACCGAAGACCTCGTCGCGGTGGACGGCGGACGCAGCCGCCGGGTCGCGCGCGAGGAGCAAGGTGGGAGCCACGAAGTAGCCCTTCGCCCCGACGGCTTTGTCGCCGCCGATCAGCGTCTCGGCTTCGCGCGCCAGCTTCGCGATCCCCGCGCGCACGTCGCGCAGTTGATCCGCCGTCGAGAGAGGTCCCATGCCGACCTCGGGCCGCGCCGGGTCGCCGATCTTGACCGCCGAGAGCCGCTCGACCAGCGCCTCGCGCACCGCATCGAGCTGCGGGCCGGCGAAGATGCGCCGTACCGCGGTGCACTTCTGCCCGGCTTTTTGCGTGACGTCGCGCACCACGTCGGCGACGAAGAGGTCCCAGGTCGCGCTTCCTGTCGATACGTCGGGCCCGAGCACGGCGGCGTTCAGGCTGTCGGCCTCGACGTTGAGGCGCGCGCCGCGCCGCGCGAGCTGCTCCCGCAGCTTCGCTGCCGTCTGCGAGGAGCCGGTGAACGCGACCACGTCCTGCGGTCCGAGCCGATCGAGCAGATCGCCGGGGCTTCCGGCGAGGAACGCGAACGAGCCGGGCGGAAGCGCGCGCGTCTCGACGCCCAGTTCGGCGAGGCGGAAGGCGACGAGCGCGGTGCTGGTGGCGGGCTTCGAGACGACCGGCATTCCCGCGAGCAGCGACGCGGCTGCCTTCTCCGCCGTGCCCCAGGCGGGGAAGTTGAAGGCGTTGATGTGGACTGCCACGCCGTCGCGAGGCACCCACAGGTGGATTCCGGCGTACCGCGCCGTGCGCCCGAGCTGCACCGCGTCGCCGTCGCGCAGCGCGCGCAACGATCCGAGCTGCGCACCCAGGTCCGCGTAGTGGGCGAGCGTGGCGATGGCCCCGTCGACGTCGAACTTTGCGTCCCCCCGCGTGTTGCCGCCGTTGGCGATGGCCAGGCCGATCAGCTCGTCGCGATGGGCGTGCAGCGACTTCGACCAGGCGCGCAGGGCCTCGCCTCGCTGGGCGAAGGTCATCTCCCGCAGCGGCGGCGCGCCGGCCCGCGCATGGTCGAGGGCGCTGGCGAAGTCGATCCCGCCCGTCCCGGTACGCGCCATCGGCTCCTCGGTGGCGGGATTCACCAGCGTGGCGAGCGGAGCCTGACCCTCCACCCAGCGTCCCTGCACGTAGCTGCGCAGCATGGTCGTCATGGCCGTCCTCCGGTCGGCCGCGCCGCGGGGGCGGCCGGGCGCGGAAGCGGTTCGGGCATCTCCGCCAACGCATATGCGACCCAGGCGACCGCCGCGGCGGTCTGCGCGAGATCGATCGGACGGATCTTGTCGAGCGTGTCCGCGGCGCTGTGGTGGTAATCGAAGTAGCGGCTGACGTCCTGCTGCACGCCGACGAAGGGGACGCGGAACGCGGCGAGCGGCCCGATGTCGGCGCCGCCCGCCTCGCCGCCGAAGTCCGCGGCGCCCAGCGTCTCCAGCGGCTGGAGCCAGGGCGCGAGGAGCGCCTGCGCGCCTTCGCCTGCGCGCAGACCGACCGAGAGCGGGCGGCCCGCGCCGGCGTCGGACTCCAGCGCGGCGACGTGCCGCTCCGCTTCGCCGGCATGAGCCTGCGCGTACGCCTTTCCGCCGGCGAGGCCGTTCTCCTCGTTCATGAACAGGACGGCGCGCACGGTGCGGCGGGGCCGCTGCGGGAGCTTCGCGATCAGGCGCGCCGCCTCCATCACCACCGCCACGCCGGCGGCGTCGTCGACGGCGCCCTGGGCAAGGTCCCAGGAATCGAGGTGCGCGCCGAGCAGCACGACCTGCTCCGGCTTCTCGCGCCCGCGAACGTCGGCCACCACGTTGGCGGAATCGGCGTCGGGAAGCGTTCGGCAGCCGAGCCCCAGCCGCACCTGCACCGGGCCGCGCTGCAGCAGGCGGTGCAGCAGCTCCGCATCCTCGAGGGCGATCGCCGCGGCGGGGACTTTCGCGGCTCCTTCTTCGAAGCTCGTCGCGCCGGTATGCGGATCGCGCAGCGAGGCCGTCGCCAGGGAGCGCACCAG
>JBJMQJ010000449.1:0-8665 GCA_045802765.1 Myxococcales bacterium | reverse complement strand
GGCCGCCGCGACGCTGCTCGCCGGCTGCGCGCGCAAGAAGGCGCCGCCTGCTCCGCCCACGCCCACCGTCGCGGCGGTGGACGGGATGGCAATTCCCATCTCCGCGCTGCAGCGCGAGCTGGATCGCTCGCGCCGCGGCGCCGGATCGCAGGTGGTGGACGGTTTCCCCGCTGCCGCCAAGCTCGATCCCAAGGACCTGCCACGCCAGGCCCGCGCGATGCTCGATCCGCTGATCGAGCGTGCGCTGCTGGTCCAGCGCGCCAAGGCCGCCGGCGTGACCGTCAGCGACGCCGAGGTGCAGTCGGCCATGGATCGGCTCGCGGAGTCTGCGCGCGCTTCCGGCGAGTCCTTTGCCGAACGGCTCGCGCAAGATGGTCAGACGGCCGACCAGCTGGCGGAGGACATGCGCGACCGCCTCCTCGCCGAGAAGTGGGTCGCCGAGCAGACCCGCGGCGAGAAGCCTTCTACAGTCGAAGTGCGCGCCTGGTTCGACCAGCACCGCTCCGAGCTGGACATGAAGGAAGAGGTGCACGCGCAGCAGATCCTGCTGGCCACCGCGGAGGAGGCGAAGAGCCTGCTCGATCAGATCCGCGCGGGCGCCTCGTTCGAGCAGCTGGCGCGCTCGCACGGCCGCTCACCCGACGCGCAGCGCGGCGGGGACCTGGGATGGTTCCCGCGCGGCACCATGCCGCGTCCCTTCGACGACGCGTGCTTCGCGCTCAAGGCGGGGCAGGTCTCGGGAGTCGTGCAGACGAGCTACGGGTACCACCTGTTCAAGTTGCTCGGTCGCCGCGGGCCACGCAAGCGGAACCTCGACGAGGTGAAGGAGGAGGTTGCCCGGCGCGCCTTTGCCGAGAAGCAGGCCCAAGCGGAGCGGCAGCTTCTCGATCAGGTGCGCAAGGGCGCCCGCATCGAGATCAACGAGGCGGCATTCTCGCTGCTGCGCTAGACTTCCGCTCCATGAGGCGCTTGGTTCTTTCGTCGATGCTGCTCCTCTGCGCCGCCGCCGTAGCGCGCGCGGAAATCAAGGAGCGGATTGCGGCGGTGGTAAACGGACAGCCGATCCTGCTGTCGGACGTCGAGGAGCGCGTCGGGCCCGAGCTGGCGCGGGTGACGCAGCAGGCCGCCAGCGCGCAGCGCGACAAGGAGCGCGCGGAGCTTCTCCACCGCGGGCTGACCGAGCTGGTCGACGAAAAGCTCATCGAGTCGGAGGCGTCGTCGCTCGGCCTCGCGGTCTCGGAGGAGGAGTTGCAGCGCGCCCTCGAGCAGCTCGCGCGCCAGCAGGGCATGGAGGTCGCCGACTTCCGCCAGGCGCTCGAGCAGCAGGGAATTCCCTGGGACTCCGCGCGGGACGCGGTGCGGCGCCAGACCTTGATGGCCGAGGTGCTCCGCTTCAAGGTCAAGGCGCGGAAGGTGTCCGACGAAGAGGTAATGGTGATCTACGCGACGGAGGTCCAGAACGCGCAGTATGAGGTGCGCGCGCGGCACATCTTCGTGCCGGTGCCGCAGAACGCGAGCGCCGCCCAGCAGGCCGCGGCCCAGGCCCGCGCCGAGGAGGCGCTGCGGAGGGTCAAGGCGGGGGAGACCTTCGCGCTGGTCGCGCGCGAGATGTCCGAGGGACCGACGGCGAAGCAGGGTGGCGATCTCGGCTATTTCCGCCGCGGCCTCATGCTCCCGGCCATCGAGCAGGCGGCCTTTTCGCTCAAGGCCGGCGAGGTGAGCCCGGTCATCCGGACCAGCTCGGGGTACCACCTGGTGCTGGTCGAGGATCGGCGCGCCATTCCGCCGAAGCCGCTCGCCGAGGTGAAGGAGGAGATTCGCAGCCGGCTCGCGAACGACTCCATCTTCAAGGAGCGCGAGAACTACCTCGCCACCCTGCGCAAGACGGCGCAGATCGACGAGAAGCTCTGACCTTCGGCGCGGGCTCTGCGGCGCCTTCGCTGCGCAGGCGGCGCCGAGCGCGAGCAAACAGCGCACGCTCCATGCCTCCAGAAACGAAGCTCGCCGATCCAGGCGGGACCGGCGCGCGACGACGAAAACGGACCGCCCGCGCCTACTGGCGCTTGGCCTCTTCGGCCGACAGCTCGTCGAAGGCCTTGTCCGCGTTGGCGCGCACCGTGTCGCGCACCTTGGCGTTCAGCTCCTTCATCTTGTCGAGGTTGTTCTTGAAGGTGTCCATGTCGAGCTGCGCCAGCGAGTACTCGGTGCCGTCGGTGTCCACCCAGTGGTCGACGATGAGGACGCCCGACAGCTCCATCTGCGAGTAGGTCTTCAGCGCGGCCTGGACGTGCTGCTCCTCGGTCGACGCGCTCATGTCGCCGGCGGTGGTCGACGCCTGGTAGTCCTTGTTCAGCACCGCCACGTAGGTGTCGAGCGTCTTCGCGATCTCGCTCCGCGCCCGCGAGTCGGAGGTCGAGCGCCGCAGCGCCGCGTTGCGGATGCCGCTCGCGATCCCCACCCCGTAGAAGATCTTGCCCTTCTCCCCGCCGAACGCGCCCGAGCCCCGGTTCACCCAGTCGGGGCCGTTGGCGTGCAGGATCTGGTTCGACATCTCCGGTTTCTTCTCGCCGCCGCAGGCGACCAACGCCGCGGCGACCACTGCCATCCCGATGAGCTTCTTCACGTGCTTCCTCCGCTCTAAAGACCTGCGTTTTCTTTCGCCAAGAGCGCTGCCGCGAGATCGGCTCCGGCCAGGACGCCGGCCTCGTTCGCCGCGGCCTGCTGCGCCGCTTCCGGAGTGCGCCCGACCCCCTTCGTCTGCTTCACGGACGAGGCGACCACCGCGCCGCTCTGGCTCTCCAGAGCCCGGACGTCCAGCGAGGCCGTGGCGGCCACCTGGCTGAAGACGCGTCCGCCCGGGACCGTGCTTCCTTTCACCACGATCACCCACGGCATCCCTTGCGCGCGGGCGGTATCGAGCGCCTCCCGCTCGGACCCTTCCGGCTGGGTGATGGCGCTGAATCCCTTCGCGGAGAGCGCCTGGGCGACCGAGCCCGCGGCCCAATCGGGCGCGACGAGCACCGCCCGCCGCGCCTTGGCCTGCGCCTTTGCCGCCGCGTCCTCCGCCGCCTGGCGGAGCTGTCCCGAGGTGCGCACCTGCGGATCGGACAGGTCGATCTGCTGCGGCAGCGCGCGCGTCTGCGCCGCCGCGTCGCGATAGCGCAGCAGCGCGGCGAGCACGTTTCCCTGCCGCTCTTGCGCCTGTCCTTCGCGCAGCCGCGACAGCGCCGCGAGCGCGGTGTGCTTCTGCTCGTCCTCCTGGCGCGCATGCTCCGCCTCGAGGTCCGCCCGGGAGAGCTTGATGAGCACCCACACGTCGAAGCGGTCGATGGTGGTGGCGCCCGCCTTGCGCGAGAACTTCTCGTAATACACGTCCGCGGTCCGGGCGTTGCGGATCAGGGCCGTCGCGCGGCCCTTCACCGTGTCCTGCACGCGATCCGATCCGGGATCGGTGGACATCACGTCCTTGTGCTCGGAGGTGACGTCGACGCCGATGTACTCGGCGGCGTGGGCGCGCGCCGCCTGCATGGCGGAATCGGTCCCTTCCTCGAGCGAGGTCGCGCCTTCGCGCGCGCCGGAGAAATAGAGCATGTCGCCCTCCTGCGGAGCCTTGACCAGCCAGGAGGGCGGCTTGGGCGAGGAGGAGGTCTTCACCACCGACGGCGCCTCGGCGGCGCACGCGGCGAGGAAGAGCAGCGCGCCCGCGGCGAGGACGCGCGGCCGCTTGCGCCTACTGGCCACCACCGACCCCTGGAGCCGCGGCCGTCTGCTCGGACACGCGCCTCGCCTCGTCCTGGAGGCGCTTGATGTTGTCGAGCTCGCGCAGCATGTCCTTGTCGTTCGACAGCTCGTACGCCTTCTGCACGGTGGCGTTGGCGCTGTCGTACTCGCCGGCGTACTCGTAGGCGAGGCCGAGGTTCCAGTAGGCCTTGGCGAGCTGCTCGCTCTTGATCTTCGGGTTTTTCTGGCCGTCCGCGACCGCCTGCGAGAAGGTGGACTGCGCCTTCTTCCACTCGCCGCGCTCCGCCCAGCCGATTCCGCCCTCCAACTGGGGAATGTCGGAGTCCTTCTGGAAGCTCGCGGTGACGTACTCCTGGTGCGGGACGATGGCGCGCATGAACCGATCGAGCACGCCGTGCCGGGCGGCGCGCTCCAGCGAGTCGCGATCGATGGGCTCCGGGCGCTTGCCGTAACCCGTGTTGGTGTCGTCGCGGCGCTCCTCGTAGGTCTTGGCGATGATCAGCCGGCCGGTGGCGACGTCGACGATCTTGAAAGTGGCGCGCGTGCGGAACTCGCCGCGCAGCTTGTAGAGCAGGACCGTGGTGCCGTCCTTGTTCTTGATGCGGTCCTCGGAGGGGACTTCCCGGTATTGCTCGTCCACGTCGCCGTAGATGAGCGCGCCGGCGGTCATCACCTTGCCGAGCTTGGCTGCCTTGCTCGGATCGGCCAGGTCGCTCGCGGAGAGCGACAGCTCGCGCATGATCGAATTCATGTGCTGGCGATCGAGCACCTGGAAGCGGTTGGTGCCGAGGAGCGCCTCCTCGAGCGAGTCGCCCATGACCGTGGTGCCGCGTCCGCCGCGCATCTCGCCCACCGCGACGCTCTGGTACGCGACCATGTTGATCTCCGCCGGACGCATGACCGGCACCCGGATGGGGACCGTTCCGCAGGCGGCGCAGAGCAGGGCTACAGGGAGCGCGCGGGCGGCGCGGGCGCTGAGAACCGGCGAGGGCATGGTGTCTTTCCTGCGGACTTGAAAGTGCGTGCGATGTCCGGATTCGATCGCTAGCACCGCGCCGGAACTACGGTCAACTTAGCCGCCGGACAGGCGGAAAGGGGGTCCTGGAGGGCGTTGGACGGCCTTGTCGCACATCCTCAGACGTTGAACAGGAAGTGCACGACGTCGCCGTCCTGGACGACGTATTCCTTTCCTTCGACGCGCAGGGCGCCCTTCGCGCGCGCGGCCGATTCGCTGCCGTGGCGGAGCAGCTCGTCCCAGCGGATCACCTCCGCCTTGATGAAGCCGCGCTCGAAGTCGGTGTGGATCACGCCCGCGGCCTGCGGCGCGCGCGTGCCCTTCTTGATGACCCAGGCGCGGCACTCATCCTCGCCGACGGTGAAGTAGCTCTGCAGCCCGAGCAGGTCGAACCCCGCGCGAACGAGCTTGTTCAACCCGGGCTCGGTCAACCCGAGGTGGGCGAGGAACTCGGCGCGCTCCTCGGAGGGAAGCTGCTGGATCTCGGCTTCCACCTTGCTGCAGATGGCGACCGAGCGCGCTCCCTCGCGCTCCGCCAGAACGGCCACCTTGCGCACCAGCGGGTCCGCATCGAGCCTCTGCAGCTGTCCTTCGTCGACGTTCGCCACGTAGAGGACCGGTTTTGCCGTCAGCAGGAACAGCTCCCGCGCGCGCGGCTTCTCGTCGTCCACGAGCGGCACCGTACGGGCCGGCCGGCCCGCGTCGAGAGCGGCCTTGAGCTTGTCGTAGAGCGCGAGGTCCGCCTTGGCCTCCTCGCCGGGCTTGCCGGGCGCCTTGGCGTCCTTCGCGCGGCGCTCCCGCTTCTTCTCCAACGTCTCCAGGTCCTTGAGCATCAGCTCCGTCTCGACCACTTCCCGGTCGCGCTCCGGATCGACCTCGCCGTCCACATGCACCACGTCGGGATCGGCGAAGCAGCGCAGCACGTGCGCGACGGCGTCCACCTCGCGGATGTTGCCGAGGAACTGGTTGCCCAGGCCCTCTCCCTTGGACGCGCCGCGCACGAGCCCCGCGATGTCGACGAACTCGAGCGCCGCGTGGGTGGTCTTCCTCGGCTCGAATAGCGCCGACAGCTCGTCGAGGCGCTCGTCCGGGAGCGGCACCACGCCCACGTTGGGGTCCTTGGTGGCGAAGGGATAGTTCGCCGCCAGCACGCTCGCCCCGCTGAGCGCGTTGAACAGGGTGCTCTTGCCCACGTTGGGCAACCCGACGATGCCGATCGACAGACCCATGGGGGCGCGGATCTACACCACTTCGGCAGTGGCGCGGCTCAGAATCCGGTCTCCGGGCCCTGGTTCGGCCGCCATTTGAGCAGCCGGTTCTCGACCAGCGTGATGAGCGACTCGGCGGCGAGCGCCACCACCGCGAGGATGAACATCGCGGCGAAGACGCCGTTGGCGTTGAAGGCGCCTTGCGCGGTGGCGATGAGGAGCCCGATTCCTTGCCGCGCGCCGAGGAACTCGCCGACCACGGCGCCGACCAGCGCGAAGCCGAAGCTCACGTGCAAGCTGGCCAGGATCCAGCCGAGCGCGGAGGGCATGATCACCGACCAGGTCACCTGGCGCGGCGAGGCGCCCAGGATGCGCGCGTTGGCGATCAGGTTGCGGTCCGCCTCGCGTACGCCCTGGAAGGCGTTCCCGAACACGACGAAGAAGACCATCACCACGCCCAGCGCCACCTTGGACGGCATGCCCAGCCCGAGCGCGATGACGAAGATGGACCCCAGCACCACGCGCGGGATGGAATTGGCGATCTTGATGTAGACGCCGAAGACGTCCGCGAGCAGCTGGTTTCGGCCCAGCGCGACGCCGAAGAGGACGCCGAGCAGCGCGCCGATGGCGAAGCCGAGGAGGGTCTCCTCGAGCGTGACCAGCACCTGCACCCAGAGCGGGCCCAGCGAAGTCCCCTCGGCGATCCAGATGCGGATCTGCTCGACCACTCCGGAGGGCATGCCGAAGAAGAACGGATCGACGATCCCGGTGCGCGAGCACAGCTCCCATGCGCCCAGCACCACGACGAGCACCGCGACCTGCAGGACGGCCACCAGGCGCTTGCGCCGCGCGAGGCGTTCCGCGGCGGTCGGGGCGGCTGCTTCCACGTGGGTGAGGGGCGCCTCGGTCATGCGGCCACGCCCGCGGCGCGGCGGTAGCTGACCAGCACCTCCTCGCGCAGATCGTTCCAGATGAGGCGCGACAGCTCGACGAAGCGGGGCTCGAACCGGATCTCGGATGTGACGCGCGGCCTGGGCAGATCGATCGGGTAGCTCGACTTGACCGTCGCCGGCCCCGCGGTCATCACCACGACCCGGTCCGCCAGGGCGATCGCTTCCTCCAGGTCGTGGGTGACGAAGACGACGGAGGCCTTGGCGGTCGACCACAGCTGCAACAGCTCGTCCTGCATGAGCACCCGGGTCTGCACGTCGAGCGCGCTGAACGGCTCGTCCATCAAGAGAATCGCCGGCTCGTTGATCATCGTCTGGGCAAGCGCGACGCGCTTGCGCATCCCGCCGGAGAGCTGGTGCGGGTGATGGCGCTCGAAGCGGGAGAGGCCCACCCGGCGCACCCACTCGGCGGCGCGGCCGAGCGCCTCTTCGCGCGGCCGGCCGCGAAAGATCGGCCCGGCGGCGACGTTGTCGAGCACGTTGCGCCAGGGAAAGAGCGCATCGCTCTGGAAGACGAATCCTATGCGCGGGTCCACGCCAGTGACGGGTTTGCCGAGCACGTACACCTCGCCGGCGGTCGGCGGCGCCAATCCGGAGACGAGCGAGAGCGTGGTCGACTTTCCGCAGCCGGTCGGCCCCACGAGGGCGCAGAACTCGCCGGCGGCGACGGTGAGATCGACGTCGCGGATGGCCGTCAGCGACGCCCCGGTCGGCGTGATGAAGCTGCGGGTGGCGCGCCTCAGCTCGATGCTGGGCCCGCCCGCGGCCACGGCTACTTCGCCGCCTTCACGAACTCGGTGGTGTACGTCTTGGAGAGATCGATCTTCTTGTTCTCCAGCGCCTTGTTCGACGCGGCGAGGACCTGGAGGACCGTCTCCGGTCCCTTGTCGGGCATGACGCCGTCGGCGGTGAACATGTCCTTTCCGTCGGCGAGAGCGCGCACGTAGAGATCCTTGTCGCCCGCGTAGTAGTCCTTCGGCATCTTCTCGGCAATCTCCGCGGCCGGATGGTCGTGGATGTAGCGCAGCGTCTTCACCAGCGCGTTGGCGAGCTTCTGCACGGCGTCCTTGTGCTTGTCGACCCAGGAGGTCTGCGCGTACAGGCAGGCGGCGGGGTAGGGACCGCCCAGCGCGGCAGCCGTCTTCGACGGGGAGCGCAGGTCGACCAGCACCTTCGCCTCGCCGGTCTTGAGCAGTCGCGAGATGGTCGGTTCGGTGGTCATGCCGGCGTCAATCTTGCCCTGCTGGATGGCGGCGATGAACGTGCTGCCCGCGCCGACCGGCACCAGGACGAACTCGCCCATCTTCACGCCGTTCCGCACCGCCAGATACTGCGTGAGGAAGCTGGTCGAGGACCCCAGCCCGGTGACGCCCAGGTGCTTGCCCTTGAAGTCCGCGGGCGTGCGCACCTTGTCCACGACCTTCGCCGAGACAAGCTCCACCTCGCCCGGCGCCTCGCTGAACTGCACGACCGATTCGACGAATTTCCCCTTGGCCTGGAGGTCGATGGCGTGGTCGTAGAAACCGACCACCGCCTGGACCTCGCCCGCGAGCATGGCGTTCTCGGCCTGCACGCCGGCGGGCTCGGTCAAGAGCTCCACGTCGAGCCCTTGCTCCTTGAAGTAGCCGAGCTGCTCGGCCAGCTTGGCCGGCAGGTAGATCTGCTTCTCGATCCCGCCGACCATCAGCGAAATCTTGTCGGCCGCGGCGGGCGTGGCACCGGCGGCCAAGGACAGCGCGACCGCCGCCGTG
>JBJMQJ010000448.1:0-32195 GCA_045802765.1 Myxococcales bacterium | reverse complement strand
GGACGAGGAAGTCGCGCAGCGAGGCGAGACGGGCGGCGCGCCCCGGGCTGTTCGCCGAGGGCAGCGTCTCGCGGGCCTGCGCGAGCCCGTCGCGGCAGCATGCCATCCGGTGCGCGGAGACGACCTGCGGCAGCGTCAGGGGGAAGGGCGTCCCGCGCGCGAAGGCCAGCTCGATGCGCGCGAGGTCGGCGCACATCCCGGCGGCGTCGCGCCGCAGATCGACGAGCTCTCGCAGCGCCATGGCGGCAACTGGATACCATGCGCGCCATGCGCCGCGGACCGCTGCCGGCGTGGAGGAGCGCAGCCGCCGCTTCCCCGGCCGTCCTTCTCTCGACGGATCGATCCGCAGACGGTAAGGTGCGCGCCGTCGTCTCGGACCAACCCGGAGATTCCATGAACGAGTGGCTGAACGTCATCTTCCGCTGGGCGCACCTGGCGGCCGGCGTGATGTGGATCGGGCACTTGTGGTTCTTCAACTTCGTGAACGCGCAGCTCGCCAAGACGTACGACCCGGACTCCCGCAAGAAGGTGCTCCCCGAGCTCATGCCGCGGGCGCTCTACTGGTTCCGCTGGGGCGCCGCGTACACCTGGATCACGGGGATCCTGCTCTTGTTCCTCGTCTACTGGTTCGGCGGAGTGATGGTGAACCCCGAGCAGACGATGGGGCCGCACGCGGCGGGCGGCATCGGCCTCGTGCTCATCGTCATCGGGTTCCTCGTCTACGACGTGCTCTGGAAGTCGATGAAGAACGAGAAGGCGGGCGCCGCGATCTCGTTCGTGCTGGTCGCCGTCTTCGCCTACGTGCTCACGCGGTTCATGTCCGGCCGCGCGATGTACATCCACGTCGGCGGCCTCTTCGGCACCGTCATGGCGGCGAACGTCTGGATGCGGATCTGGCCAGGGCAGCGAAAGATCATCGCCGGCGTGAAAGGCACCGGCCCGGCGGCGGACGCGTCGGTCGTCGCGCTCGCAGGGCTGCGCTCGAAGCACAACACGTACATGAGCATGCCGCTCATGTTCATGATGGTCTCGAACCACTTCCCCACGCTGTACGGGTCCGACCTGAACTGGGTGATCCTGATGGTGCTCGTCGCGGTCGGCTGGGGGGTGACGAAGCTCCTCTACCAGAAGTCCGCCACGCCGGCGCCCGCGCAGTTCTGAGCGGCGCGGTGGAACGAGAGGCGCGCCGGCGCTTCCCGGCGCGCGTGTTTGGGTGTACACGGGCGCGCCCCGGAGGCACCGCCGTGCAGACCGTGAACCTGATCAGCGACGCGCGCTTCACCGACGACAAACCGAACACGCTGCACGCGGTCAAGACCGACCAGCTGCTCGTCGAGGGCGTGTACCTGAAGCCGGGCCAGCGGACCGGCTGGAGGAAGATCGCCGACGGCGACCGGGCATTCGTCTGCGTCCAGGGGGAGGGCGAGCTGGTCCTGGAGACCACCGCAGTGGGCAACGAGCTGCGCATCCCACTGGCGACGGGCGCCGTGGCGCTAGCGCCCCGCGCGACCTTCCACGACCTGATCGGCGGCCCGGGTGGGATGGTGTGCTCCGCCCTTTCGCGCTTCCCTGTACGGGTGGTGGAGAAGGGGTGAGGTGCCTTGACCGCCCCGGCGCGTGATTACCGGAATCCCATGCCGACTTACGAAGCGTAGCGGGTTGCCCCGACGCCCTTCGCGGCTGCGCCTGGTCGCCCTCGGCGTGGATGCCGGCGCGCCGCTCCTCCGCTTCGTCACCGTGCGGGGTGGCGTCCCCGAAGAAGTCGCGCGCGCGGCCATCCTCCGCGGCGGCGCGTTCCTGCGCGGCCAGCGGGTGCGTGATCTGGAAGAGGTCGTGCGCGAGGGCGACCGGGTGGAAGTCGACCTGCGCGAGTCTCCACCCACCGAGCTCCCGCGCATCCTGCATCTCGACCGCCTCGTCCTCGCGGTCGACAAGCCCGGCGGAGTGCTGGCGCAGGAAGGCCGCGGCGGCGGACCGGCGCTTCCAGAGCTGTGCGCGCAGCTCCTCCGCGCCCGCGGCGAGCCGGACGCTGCCCTCCTGGTGCACCGCCTCGACCGGGGGACGACCGGAGTCACGGTGCTGGCGCGGACCAAGGCTGCGCAAGCAGCGCTCCTCCGCGAATTCCGCGAAGGTCGTGTGGCGAAGGAGTACCTGGCGCTGTGCGCCGGCGATCCCCCCGCGGACGAGATGGAGAGCGACCTCGCGCTCGCCGCCGATCCCGCGGTTCCCGGGAAGCGGCGCGCCGATCCGCGCGGCGAACCGGCGCGCTCCCGGTTCCGCGTCGTTCGCAGGCTGCGGAGCGCCGCGCTCATCGCCGCCTTCCCCGAGACCGGACGCACCCACCAGGTGCGCGTGCATCTGGCCGCGCTCGGGCTCCCGCTCGCCGGCGACGCCCGTTACGGCGGACCGCGCTCGCTCGGCCGACCCGACGGGCGCCGCCTGGAGGTCTCGCGCCCATTGCTGCATGCGCTCGCCTTGCGCCTGCGCCACCCCGAAGGTCACGAGCTCTCGCTGCGCGCACCGGTGCCCGCGGATCTCAAGGCGGCGATCGAGTTTCTCGCCCCGTGATCGGGTGGCCATCGCCGGCGCGAGCCGTCGTCGCGATTGAAACCGCGGGTCGGCTCTGCTAGAGGCGCACGGGAACTCGAGGCGAAGGAGGTGCGGGATGGCCGAGTCGGGCGAGGGCGAGAAGAAGGAAGGCGGGCTCCTGATCGTGCAGAGCAAGGTGCGCGAGGTGATCCGCGCCAAGGAGAAGCGTGTATCCGACGAGTTCATCAACGCGCTCTCCGATCACGTCCACCAGACCATCGAGAAGGCCATCGCCCGCTGCACGGCCAACGGCCGGAGCACGCTGCGCCCAGAGGATATCTGACGCGAGCGCTTGCCTGAGTCGACGGCCCTGGCACGGATGAGACGGTAATGGCGCGCGAGGCGATCCCCGTCTCCCTGCAGGGCATGGCGCTCGCGCTCTTTCGCAAGCTCGCCGAGCGCGGCGCTCAGGTCGGGTTCCTTCACGGCCTGCGCTATGCCGTGCGCGGCCCGAGCGGGGCGCCGGAGCTGCTCATCCTGCACGGGCTCGGCGACTCGATCGCCGGATGGGCGCGAGTCTTGGGGCCCCTCTCGCGCAAGCATCGCGTCCACATCGTCGATCTCCCCGGACATGGCCTGTCCGCTCACCCTGCCGATTACCGCCTCGCGACGCTGGTCGAGCCGGTCGCGCGGTACGTGGCGGGCCTGCGCTCTCCGGTCCTCGTGGGGCATTCGCTCGGAGGTTGGCTCGCTACGCGTCTCGCGCTGCGGCCCGACTCGCCGGCGAGCGGCGTCGTGCTGGTGAACCCGGCGGGCGCGGTGCTCCCAGCCGCGGAGTGGACGGCCTTTCGCGAGCTGCTCGACAGCGCCGACGCCGGGCGCTACCTCGACCGCGCGTTCCACCGCGCTCCGGTCGCGCTGCGCCTCTTCCCGGGGGAGATTGCCCGCGCCATGTCGGCAAAAGCCACCCGGGCCTTCCTCGCCGCGGTCACGCCCGAGGACTTCCTGCGCGACGCGGAGCTCGCATCGCTGCGGATGCCGGCGCGGATGGTGTGGGGCGAGCGCGACCGCTTGCTTCCCGCCGGCACCCTGCCCTTCTTTCGCGCCCACTTGCCCCGCGCGGAAGTAGTCACCCTGCCACATGCCGGCCACCTGCCTCACCTCGAAGCGCCCCTCGAGCTTGCCCGCGCCATCGCGCTGCCTCTGCGTGCTTGGTGACGAATTCCGCGCGAACGGCCGGCGGGCGGCGCCCGACCCTGCTACCCTGCCGGTGGCTGCTGCGAGGCCGCTGGCTGCCTTCCTGGATCCCCTGGAGACGAGAACCTTGCGCCACCGCCTGCCCAACGGACTGACGGTCCTCGTCGAGGAGAACCACGCCGCCCCCGTCGCCGGCCTTCAAGTTTGGGTGCGGGTCGGCAGCGCCGACGAGCTGCCCGGCGAAGCCGGGCTGGCACATCTCCACGAGCACATGCTGTTCAAAGGGACGGCGCGCCGCGGACCGGGCGAGATCGCGCGCAACATCGAGGGCTGCGGCGGCGAGATCAACGCCTGGACCAGCTTCGACCAGACCGTCTACCACGTGGTGGTCGCCAGCCAGTTCCTGGCGCAGGGGATGGACGTGCTCGCCGACGCGATCACCTCCGCGGCGTTCGATCCGGAAGAGCTGCGTCGCGAGATCGAGGTGGTCTGCGAGGAGATCAAACGTAGCCTCGACTCTCCCACGCGGAAGCTCTCCAAGGAGCTCTTTGCCGCCGCGTTCACCCGCCATCCCTACGGCCGGCCCGTGATCGGCACCGAGGAGAGCGTCCGCAGCTTCGCTCGGGAGGGGATCCTGCGGTTCTACCGCCGCTGGTATCAGCCGGGGAACTGCGTCTTGGTCGCCGTGGGAGACTTCCGCGAGGCGCAAGTGCTGGAGCTTGCGCAGAAGCTCTTCGCCTGGCCGCGCGCGGAGCTCGCGCCGGCCGCGCCGCGCGCTGCCGAGCCACGTCGCGAGGAGCCCGCCGTGCGCGTCCGCCGGGACGTCCTCAAGGAGGGCTATCTCTCCGTCGCCTGGGCGGCGCCGGCGCTGCGGGGCGAGGACGTCGCCGCCCTCGACGCGCTTTCGCTGGTGCTGGGCCACGGCGAGGCGTCGCGGCTGTTCCGCGCGCTCAAGCGCGACCGGCTGCTCTGCACCGAGGCGCAGGCGAGCTGCTACACGCCGGTCGACCCGGGCCTCACCATCGTGGGCCTCACGCTGCAGCCCGCGCAGGTGCGCGACGCGGTCCGCGAGGCGCTCCGCCAGACGTATCGCCTGCGGACCGAGGAGGTCACGCTGGAGGAGCTGGGCAACGCCTGCCGGCTCATCGAGAGCGACGCGGTCTACCAGCGCGAGACGGTGCAGGGCCAGGCGCGCAAGCTCGGGTTCTACGAGGCGAGCGCCGGCGGCGTGGAGTTCGAGGCCGAGTACCTGGCGCGGGTCGCGCAGCTCACGCCGGGCGCGCTCCTCGCCGCGGCCGAGCGCCACTTGCGCCCGGAGTCGGCGGTGCTCTGCGCGCTGCTCCCGGATTCGGCCGACGCTCCGGGCGACCGCGACCTCCTGGGCATCCTGCAAGAGGCCGCGCACGACGCGCGCACGGCGGTGCGCACGCCGGGCACGGGAGTGGCCCCGTCGGCCCGGCCGCCGGTAAGATTTGCCCATCCACGCACCGGGCCGCTGCGCCGCGAAGAGCTTCCCGGCGGCGGCGTCTTGCTGGTCAAGGAGGATCGCGCCGTGCCGCTCGTCGCGCTGCGCGCCGTGTGGTCGGGCGGGCTCCGGGCCGAGTCGGACGAGAACGCCGGCATCAACATGCTGGTCGCCCGTCTCGCCTCGAAAGGCACGCAGAAGCGCGGCGCGGAGCAGATCGTCCGCGAGATGGAGGCGATGGGCGGGGCGCTGGGCGGGAACTCCGGGCGGAACTCGTTCGGCCTGCGCGCCGAGCTGCTCTCCCGCCACCTGGAGGAAGGGCTGGACCTCTTCGTCGAAGCGCTCGCCGAACCGGCCTTCCGCGAGGAGGAGGTGGCGCGCGAGCGCACCCTGCAGCTCGACGAGCTGCACGCGCGCGAGGACAACCCCGCCGGCGTGGCGTTCCTGCTTTTCGCGTCGACGATGTACCGCCGCCATCCCTACCGCCTGGACACGCTGGGGACCTCCGCATCCGTCTCGACGATGACCCCGGGCCGGCTGGCCGCATACCGGACGGAACGCTACCCGGTGGGCCAGGCGACGCTGTCGGTCGTGGGCGACGTGGATCCCGACCGCGTGTCGCAGCTCGTCCGCGAGCGGCTGGGCAAGCTGCCCCACAGGCCGGCGCCGCGGATCGTTCCACCGCAGGAGGAAGCGATCTCGGCGCCCCGCGCCGCGGTTCGCAAGCTGGACAAGGCGCAGGCGCACCTCGTCATCGGCTTCCCCGGCGCGCGCCTCACCGATCCGCTGCGCTGGGAGCTGGAGGTCCTGAGCGCGATCCTCGCCGGTCAAGGAGGGCGGCTCTTCCTCGAGCTGCGCGACAAGCGCAGCCTGGCGTACAGCGTGACCAGCTTCTCCGTCGAGGGCGTCGACCCCGGCTATTTCGCGGCGTACATCGGCTGCGGTCCGGGCAAGGTGCGCGAGGCGCTGGAAGGCATCCGCCAGGAGCTCTTGCGGTGTCGCGAATCGCCGCCCTCCGCTTCCGAGCTCGATCGGGCGCGGTCGCATCTC
This sequence comes from Myxococcales bacterium, assembly GCA_045802765.1. GTDB lineage: Bacteria > Myxococcota > Myxococcia > Myxococcales > 40CM-4-68-19 > VBKO01. Next base: position 25,954 of record JBJMQJ010000448.1, on the reverse strand, counting down.
ATCGGCACGCACGCGATCGGGCTGCAGCGCAATTCCTCGCGCGCCGCGATCTATGCGTTCGACGAGTGCTACGGCCTCGGAGCCGACGCCTCGTCCCGATATGCGGAGCAAATCGCCGCCGTCGGCGCGGCCGACGTCCTGGCCGCGGCGCAGCGCGTGCTCGATCCGCGGGCCGAAGTGCTGGCGCTGGTGGCGCCCGAAGGAGCGGTGCCGCCGGAGCTGTCGTGAGCTGGGCGCTGGTGCTCACCGCGCCCGCGGGTGAGCTGGAGCTGCTCGCCGCGCAGCTCTTCGAGCACGGCGCGGTGGGAGTGGAGCTGCAGGAGCCCGAGCAGCAGCTCATGCCCGGGACGCCGCCGCTTCCTCCGGGCGCGGGCCGGTGCATCGCGCATTTCAGCGAGCGTGACGCGGCCGCCGATTCTGCCCGCGACCTGGGCCGGGCCGAGGCGCCGGTCTTCGTGGCCGAAGAGGATTGGAGCGTCGCCTGGCGCAAGCACCACCGGCCCCTGCGTGTCGGACCCCGCTCCTGGGTGCAGCCGCCCTGGGAGGACGCACCCGCCGCGCCCGGCGAAGCGCGCGTGCTCATCGATCCGGGCATGGCGTTCGGCACCGGGAGCCACCCGACCACCGCGCTCTGCCTGGAGCGGGTCGACGAGCTGCTCGCCGCGACGCCGGGCGCAGACGTGCTCGACGTCGGCACCGGCAGCGGCGTCGTCGCGCTGCTCGCGGTGAAGCTCGGGGCCGGCCGGGTGTGCGGCACGGAGAACGATCCGGTGGCGCTCGAGGCGGCGCGCCGCGGCGCCGAGCTGAACGGCATCGCCGCCGAGAGGATCCGCTGGGCCCTCGCCGATCCGGACGAGCTTCACGAGGCGCCGTACGGGATCGTGGTTGCGAACATCCTGCTCAACACGCTGGTCGAGCTGGCCCCCGCGATCGCGCGCAAGGTGGCCCGCGGCGGGCGCCTGGTCCTCTCCGGGCTCCTGGCGGGACAAGCGGACGAAGCGGAAGCCGCGTATGCCCCGGCGGGGCTCGCACCGGCTGGGCGCGCCGAGCGCGACGGTTGGGTGCGCGTCGAGCTTTCGCGGGGGTAACGTGCACCGCCTGTTCGTGCCGCCGGAGCAGATCGCCGAGCTGGTGCGGCTCGACCCGGCGCAGTCGCGCCATCTCGAATTGGTATTGCGGCTGGGACCCGGCGAGGAGCTGGAGGTCTTCGACGGCAAGGGCGCGCGCTGGCCGGCGCGCATCGAATCCGCCGGGGTCCTCCGGCTGGGACCTCGCGCGGATCCGCAGCGGGGCGCCGCCGACGTCTGGCTCGCCCAGTCGCTCGCGAAAGGCGAGAAGCTGGACCTGGTGGTGCAGAAGGCCACCGAGCTGGGCGCGACTCGCATCCTGCCGCTCGCGGCGGAACGTTCGGTGGTGCGGCTCGACGCGGATCGGGGCGAGCGCCGGGCGGCGCGGCTGCGGCGCATCGCCCAGGAAGCGGCGCGCCAGTGCGGCCGGAGCGACGTTCCCGCGGTCGACGCGCCCTGCACGGTCGCCGATCTCGCCGGCTTGCTGCGCGCGGACCCGGAGCGGCGCGGCCTGCTCCTCGATCCCGAAGAACGCGCGCTGCGACTCTCGCAGGCCGCGCGCGGCGCCTCCCGGCTCCTCATCGCCGTCGGCCCGGAGGGCGGATTCACGCCGGCCGAGCGCGCTGGAGCTGCCGCCGCTGGTTTCGCCCCGGTGACCCTGGGTTCGCGCGTGCTGCGGACCGAGACGGCCGGCCTCGCGGCTCTGGCGATCGTCCTGCACCTCGCCGGCGAGCTGGGCTGACGGACGCCCTTCAGTGCGCCCGCGCATGCTCGATGCAGTACTCGGTCAGGCGGCCGTGGCACTTCTCCTGGCAGTCGCAGACGCGGAACTCGAGGCTGGGATCGTCCTTCTCGCTGCGCCCGCACTTCGCGCACACCCGCGGCCTGCGCGCCGGCTCCTTGGAAAACCCGGCCAGGCGGCGCTGCCTTTTGCCCTGCGCCGCGCGGCCCCGCGCACGCTCCAGGAGCGGTCTCGCGAAGAAGAGCAGGTAATTGACCATCGCCGCCACGATCCCGGCCTTGACGCGCGGCGGCCCGCTCACGAACGACCAGGCGAGGAACGCGCCCGACAGCACGCCGAGCCACTTCACCTTGAGCGGCAGGACGAGCAGCAGGATCTCGTAGTCGGGGAAGAGGGTGGCGAAGGCGAGCAGCAAGGACAGGTTCAGGTACTCGTTGGTGACCGGCCCGACGAGCAGCGAGCTGGCGATGGTCCCCAGCGCGCCGATGAAATAGTAGACGTCGAATCGGAACGAGCCCCATTCCGCCTCCAGCGAGGTCCCGATCGTGTAGAGGAACAGCAGAGCGAAGATGGTGAAGATGGCCCAGGGCCCGTTCGCCGGGCCCCACGGCAGGAAGAGGAAGGTGACGAGCCTCCACACCTCGCCGCGCTCGACCGCCGAGGGATCCAGGATGAGCAACTGGAGCGAGGCCGGCTTGACGAACAAGATGGCGAAGGTGACGCCCTGCAGGGCGACGATCCAGAAGGTCAGGTTCGAAGGCGCGTACCGGCCGAACCTCCGCTCCAGCCGCGCGAGCCAGCGATCCATGGCGGCTGCATAGCACGTGGGGTAGAGATCCCGCGCCATGGAAATCCGCCGGCCCGCGCAGGACGATCCCCTCCAGCGGTTCCTCGCCTTGCTCGAACGGGCGAGGGCCATGCCCGGCATCGTGGAGCCCACCGCGATGACTCTCGCCACGGTGGGCGCCGACGGCCGGCCTTCCGCTCGCGTGGTGCTGCTCAAGGACGCCGACGAGGACGGGCTCGTCTTCTACACGAACCTCGAGTCGCGCAAGGGACGGGATGCGCTCGCCCGGCCCGACGTCGCGCTGCTCTTCTGGTGGGGACCGCTCGAATCGCAAGTCCGCTTCGAAGGGCGCGCCGAGCGGGTGAGCGACGCCGAGGCCGACGCGTACTTCGCGACCCGCGCACGCGGCAGCCAGCTCGGCGCGTGGGCCTCCGCGCAGAGCAGCCCGCTCGCCTCGCGCGCCGACTTGACCGCGAAGCTCGCCGAGGTCACCGAGAAGTTCGAGGGAATGCCCGTGCCACGGCCGCCGCATTGGTCCGGGCTGCGCGTGAAGCCGCTTTCGGTGGAGTTCTGGAAGAACCGTCCCGACCGGCTGCACGAGCGCGACCTGTACACGCGGGAGAAACCGGGCGCGCCGTGGTCCGTGCAGCTCCTCAACCCGTGACGCACCGGATCCGGGGACACCATACGCAACTCGGTATGCCAACTCCGCCGCTACACGGTGCCGCGCTGGGCCTCCTCGTGCAGGTCGTCGGATCCGGGGACACCATACGCAACTCGGTATGCCAACTCCGCCGCTACACCGTGCCGCGCTGGGCCTCCTCGTGCAGGTCGGCCCGGTCGAGCTCCTCCTCCACCCGGTGGAACGCGTCGTCTCCAATGACGTCGCGGTCGCGCAGCTCGATGAGCTTGCGGCGCTCCGCCTCGTGCGCGCGGTGCAGCGCCTCCACGTAGCCAGGCAGCTCGTCCTTTTCCCCCGCCGCGGTCGGCCCGGCTCCGTCCGCCCGACGAAGGCGCGCCTCATACTTGCGCGCGAGAAGCGCGGTCATCCCGCTCTCCGCTGCGCCTTGCAGGGCCTCGAGGCCGGCGCGCGCCGTCTCGACCCGGGCGCGCTGGATCTCGCCCTCGACCGTGCCGTCGTCCTCGAGGCGGAGAAGCCGCATGAGCGGCGCAAGCGTCCCGCCCTGCAGGACCAGCGTGACGAGCACCACGGAAAAAGCCGTGAAGAGGACCAGGTCGCGCTTGGGGAACGCGGCAGGCAGGGCGAGCCCCGCGGCGAGAGTGACGATGCCGCGCATTCCGCTCCAGCCGATGGCGATCGCGGATCGGAGGGAATCGCGCGCGCCGAGTTGGGCGTCGCTTGCATCGCCGATGCGCGTCCAGCGCGCCACGACCGCATAGCCCACGGCCCAGAGCATGCGGGCGGCGATCGCTGCCGCGCACACCGCGGCGGCGGTGGTGAGGTAGCCGAGCAGCTCAGGTCGATCGAGCCGCTGCAGGATGGGCCCCAGTTGCAAACCGACCAGGATGAACGCGAGGACGTTCAGGACGAAGACCACCACCTCCCAGACGGCGTAGGAGGGAATGCGTAGCCGGGCCGGCATGCGCGCCGGCGCGCTGCGGGCGGTGAAGATGGCGTAAGCCACGATGGTGATGATGCTCGAGAGCCGCAGTCGATCGGCGAGGATCCAGACAGCGAAAGTCGTGATGAACTGGACGATGACCGAGGTCGCCACGTCGCGTACCCGCCCGACGAGGAAGAGGGTGACGCGCGACAAGACCGCTGCCAGGAGCACGCTCCCGACCGAGACGATCGCGAGCAGCGGCAGCGCCGACCACGGCGAGAAGGTCCCTGCCGCCGCCGCGCCGATGGCGAGGCGGTAGACGAGTAGCGCGCTCGCGTCGTTGAAGAGGCTTTCGCCCTCGATGATGACGAGCAAGCGATGCGGCGGGCGCATCTGCTTGAGCACGGCGGTCGCCGCCGCAGCGTCCGGCGGGGCGACGATCGCGCCGAGCGCGATGGCGGCGGGCCAAGGCAGGTCGGGAACGCAGAGCCGGGCGACGATGGCCACCGCGCCGATGGTCAGCGCCACCGCGGCGGTGGCGAGACCGCCCACCGCGCGCCGGTACCTCTTCAAATCGCGCGGCGACGAGTCAAATGCCGCGTCGAGGAGCACCGGGGCGACGAACAGCGCGAGCGCGAGCTCCGGGTCGAGCGTCACGCTCGGCGCGTGGGGGAGGAGCGCGAGCCCCGCCCCGGCGAGCGCGAGAAGCGCTGGATACGGGACGCTGATGCGCCGCGCCCACGCGGAGAGCACCGCGCCGGCGAGAAGGAGCGCGATGACGAGCTCGAAAAGAGGCATGGACCTCGCACCCATTCCTCGACTGCCTGGTCTTTCCTAGCACGCTGGCGCTGGACACACCCACGCAGGGAGAGATGGCCATCAAAGCAGCGGCAGCTGGCCCACGGGAGCGGGCGGCGCCTCGTCGGGCAGTTTCGCCCGCTCGACCGGAACGTCGAAGACCGCGGTGACCGGGGCGTGATCGCTGCTGCCGAACTCCCGCTGGCTGTCGGTCGAGACGGCTTTCTCCGCCAGGTCTGCGCCGGCCAGCACGTAATCGAGGCGCCATCCGATGTTGCGCTCGCGCATCTGGCGCCAGGGCGCCCACCAGGTGAAGAGCCGGTCGTCGTCGGGGTGGAACTTGCGGGACAGGTCGGTCAGGCCATGGGCGATGATCTTCTCCAGCATCGCCTGCTCCGCAGGCGTCTGCCCGACCTGCTCGGGGTTGCGCAGCTTGGGATGGACGTCACGCGGCTCGCGCGCGACGTTCAGGTCGCCGCAGAGCACGAGCGTGCTTCCCGCGGCGCTCTGCGTCCCTGCCCAGCGGTCCATCGCCTCGAGGAACCGCACCTTGGCTGGGTAGTCCTTGCCGCCGTTCGGGACGTACACCGAGGCGAAGAGCAGGCGCCCCGTGCGAGCGGAGACGATGCGCGTCTCGTGATCGAAGTCCGGGTGCACGAATTCGGGCTTCTCGGGAAAGGCGTCGCGCCGCAGGTGCAACCCGACTCCCGAGTACCCCTTGTGCCCGTGCCAGTAGCACCAGTAGCCCGACAGAGAGCAGATCTCCTGTGGCACCTTGTCAGGCGCCGCCTTGATCTCCTGCAGGCAGAGCACGTCGGGTCTCTCCCGCGTAACCCAGTCGAGCACCTCGCCGACCCGCGCGCGGATGCCGTTCACGTTCCAGGTGGTGACCTTGAGGGTCACTTCGCCTTGGGGCCCGTCATGTCCTCGGGACGCACCCACCGATCGAACTCTTCGCCGGTGAGGAATCCGAGCTTGACCGCCGCGTCTCGCAGCGTGGTCCCTTCCTTGTGCGCGGTCTTCGCGATCTTCGCCGCCTTGTCGTAGCCGATGTGCGGGTTCAACGCGGTCACCAGCATCAGCGACTCGCGCAGGAGCTTGTCGATGCGCGCCCGGTCCGGCTCGATGCCCGCCGCGCAGTTGTCGTTGAAGCTGCGGGAGGCGTCGGCCAGGAGGCGCGCCGACTGGAGGAAGGCGTTGATCACCAGCGGCTTGAAGACGTTCAGCTCGAAGTTCCCCGAGGCGCCGCCCAGGTTCACCGCCACGTCGTTGCCGAAGACCTGGCAGCAGACCATGGTCATCGCCTCGCTCTGCGTGGGATTCACCTTGCCCGGCATGATCGAGCTGCCCGGCTCGTTCTCGGGGATGCGCAGCTCGCCGATGCCGCAACGGGGGCCCGAGGCGAGCCAGCGCACGTCGTTGGCGATCTTCATCAGCGAAGCGGCCAGCGTCTTGAGCGCGCCGTGGGCGAACACCAGGGCGTCGTGGGAAGCGAGCGCCTCGAACTTGTTGGGCGCGCTGGTGAACGGATGCCCCGTGAGCCGCGACAGCTCCTTCGCCACGCGGTCGGCGAACTCCGGATGTGCATTGAGACCGGTGCCCACCGCGGTGCCGCCCAGCGCCAGCTCGCGCAGGTGCGGCAGCGCGCTCTCCACGTGCCGGATCCCATGGTCGAGCTGCGCCACCCAGCCGGACATCTCCTGGCCGAGCGTGAGCGGCGTCGCGTCCTGCAGGTGGGTGCGGCCGATCTTCACGACGTCGTGGAACTGCTCGCCCTTGCGGGCCAGCGTGTCGCGCAGCAGGCGAAGGGAGGGGATGAGCTGATCGACGACGGCAGGCACCGCGGCGACGTGCATGGCGGTGGGGAACACGTCGTTCGACGACTGGCCCTCGTTCACGTCGTCGTTGGGGTGGACGAGGCGCTCCTCGCCGCGCGGGCCGCCGAGGATCTCGCTGGCGCGGTTGGCGAGCACTTCGTTCATGTTCATGTTGGTCTGCGTTCCGCTGCCCGTCTGCCAGATGGCCAGCGGGAACTCGCCGTCGTGCTTGCCCGCGATCACCTCGTCCGCGGCCTGGATGATGGCCTTGGCCTTCTTCGCATCGAGCGCCTTCAGGTCCAGGTTGACCTGCGCCGCGGCGCGCTTCACCTGCGCCAGCGCCTTGATCAGCGCGGGCGGCATCTTCTCCGTCCCGATCTTGAAGTTCGTCAGCGAGCGCTGCGTCTGCGCGCCCCACAGCCGGTCGGCGGGGACCTCGATCGGGCCGAACGTGTCCTTCTCGATTCGGGTGGCCATGCACGCCTCCGTGCGGCGCGGTGAATAACGCTTCGGCATCGCTGCGACAAGGCGGCAGAATTGTTGACCCGCCCCGCGCCCCCCGTACGTTTCGCCACATGCTCTGCCAGCGCTGCTCGCACGTCCTGCCGCCGCTCGCCGACCGCTGCCTGCGTTGCTTCGCGCTCCATCCGCGCGAGCCCGGCCCTCCATTGTCCATCGAGTCGGATCCGCCGCCGCCTCTCACGTTGCGCTTCTCCGACACGCCGTCGCCATTGCCCTCGACCTCGACCCGACCCTCGACCTCGACCCCACGCTCGACCCCGAGCCCACCCTCGACCTCGACCCCACCCTCGACCTCGACGCCACCCTCGACCTCGATCTCGCCCTCGCCCTCAACCCGCCCCGCGGCCACAGCCCAGCTCCTCGCCTGGTCCGTCGATCTCGCGCTCGTGCTCGCGTGCGCCTCCCTCCACCTCGCCGTCGCGACCGCCCTTCTCGCCTCCCCGTCCGGCCCCACCGACTACCGCCTCGATCTGCTGCTGCGCGGCCCGCGCCTGCCGGCGCTGTGGTGCACGGTGTGCGCCCTGCTCGCCATCGCCTATTCCTGGCTCTTCACCACCCTGGGCGGCCGCACGCCCGGCCTCGCCCTCGCCGGGCTGCGTGTCGAGTCGCAGCGCGGCGGAACGCTCACGGTCTCCGAGGCCCTGGCTCGCGCCGCGCTCGCCGTCCTCTCCGCGGCCCTGGGGCTGGCCGGATTCGCCCTCGCGCTGGTGGATCCGCGCGGCCAGACCCTGCACGACAAGCTGTGCGGCGCCATCGTGGTCCGGCGCTGATCCAACGCTTGCGTCCCGGGCCGGGAGGGCCTTAGCCTCGCGCCTCCCGGAGGAAGCCGTGCCCGAGGAGAAGCAGTACGTGCTGCCCATGCCGCGCAAGCGCGGCGTGCTGTTCTTCCTGGTCGCGAACGTGCTCGCGTTCGCGCTCTGCGGCGCGGTGTGGGCCCTGGTCTGGTACGGCGACTTCTTCAGCCCCGCCGCGTCCGCCGTATGGGGGTTCCTCGCCGAGCACTCCGGCTGGACGGTGGGCGCTGCGCTGTCCCCGCTCTTCGCCGCGCTGGTGTTGGGCTACGGCTACATGCGCAGGGCCATGGCGCGCCGCGCCCGCGAGAAAGCGGAAGCGCTCGCCGAAGCGGCGAAGGCGGCCGGGACGCAGCTCCCCGCGTGACGCGCGCGGCGGGCCGCGCCGGCGCGGCGGTGTCCGCGTGATCGCGCTCGCACTGGTCTGCGCCGCCGCGAGCGCCGCCGGCGGAGCGCGGTCCGCCGCGGCGTTCGTCCCGGGCGCGGCGAACGCGGCCGTGTTGCTGGACGGCGCGCAGGGCGCAACCGGACTGCGCGCTTTCTTCGACGGCGTGGCGCAGCGCGCCCCGGCGCTGGGCGCGGGACCGCGCGTCGCCGCCCTGGTCGGACCCGATCTCCTCGCTCAGCCTCTCTCCTGGGGCCTGGCCTCCTCCGGTCCGCGCGCGCTGGTGCTCCTGAACGGCTCCGCCGCGCTGACGGCGCCCGTCCGTGACTCGAGGGCGGCGCGCTCGGCCCTGCAGTCCTGGCTCACGGAGTATGGGACGCCCCGCGCCGTCCGCGCGGCGCCCGTGCGCGGGCTGCTCGTCGCGGGCGAGGGTCGCCGCATTCGCGCCGGAGCCTTGGTCGCGGTCGCGGGCCGGCTGCGGCTGCTCACCGCTTCCGGACCGCAGGCAGCGGCATCGGTCGGAGCGCTCGCGCGCCCCGGCGGCGGGGGAACGCCGCTCTCCTCCGATCGCGCGCTCGCCGCGGGTCTCGCGCAGCTCACGGGGCCGGCGGCGCTGATCGTTCGCGGTCCGGATCCGCTCCGCGCGGCCGCGCTTTCGCTGGAGGGATCGGCCCAAGGCCTCATCGCGCGCGGTCTCGTCCTCGCTCCCGCGCCCCTCCTCTCGGGCGCCGCGCCCGGCGCCTCCACCTGCGCCCCCGCCTCGCTGCTCTGCCTTCGCGCCGGGCTCGGACCGGCCGGTCGCGAGGCGCTCGCGCTCGCCGCGCGCGCCTACCTCGGCGCGCTCCTCGGACCGGATGCGCGCGGCGCGCCGGATCGCCTCGCGCAGAGCGCCGCCGCGGTCGCCGAGCGCATCGTGGTGCGCAGCGACGGCGCCGATCCGCGTCTCTTCTCCAGCGATCGCGAAGCGCTCTGGGCCGTCCGCCTGCAGGCGGTCACCGCGCCGCCGGGGCCCGAAGGGTCCGCGGACGCGCAAGGGCCCCGCTCCTTGTGCATCCGCGCCGACGCAGCCGCCGCCTGGTTCGGGACGCCCTGCCCGCCCGCCGCGCCCGCCGACCCGCGCGCCGCCGGAGAGGCCTCCGCGCTCGACGCGCAGGTGGACCTCGCGGCGGCCGACGCCGTGCTGCAGAAGGTAGGTCCCCTCGATGCGCTCCACGGCGGCCTCGCCGCCGCGCTCTACGCCGGCCGCCTAACCCTGGGCGGGTTCTTGCGCGGTTCGGGCCCGGTGGCGGTCAGTGGCCGTCCCCACCCCGCTGGCGCCGAGATCGAGGTGCGTTGGCCGCTCAAGTAGTTGCCTTTGCGCCGCGCCGCCGTCTCCAGTAGCGTGCGCGCCCGATGGCCGACGAGAACGCGAAGGATTCGCCGAAGGCCGAGCCGCCCGGCGGGATCTCCTCGGCCGATCGCGCCGAGCGGCTGGCGGAGCTGGGAGCGCGCGACAAGCTCGCCGCGCTCGCCGCCCAGGCCGAGCTGGGCGGCGGCGAGGAGCGCGTCGACAAGCAGCACGAGGAGGGAAAGCTCACCGCGCGCGAGCGCGTCGAGCTGCTGCTCGATCCGGGGAGCTTCGTCGAGCTGGACAAGTTCAAGGTGCACCGCTGCGACGACTTCGGAATGCAGAAGAAGAAGATCCTCGGCGACGGCGTGGTCACCGGTTACGGCACGGTGGAGGGCCGGCAGGTGTTCCTCTTCGCGCAGGACTTCACCGTCTTCGGCGGGTCGCTCTCGGGCGCCTACGCGGAGAAGATCTGCAAGGTGATGGATCTCGCCGTCTCCACGGGCTGCCCGGTGATCGGCCTCAACGACTCCGGCGGCGCGCGCATCCAGGAAGGCGTGGTCTCGCTCGCCGGGTACGCCGAGATCTTCTATCGCAACGTCTCGGCGTCGGGGGTGGTCCCGCAGGTCTCCGCCATCCTGGGGCCCTGCGCGGGCGGCGCGGTGTACTCGCCCGCCATGACCGACTTCATCGTGATGACCAAGGGCTCGAGCTACATGTTCATCACCGGGCCGGACGTCATCAAGACGGTGACGCACGAGGAGGTGACGAAGGAGGAGCTGGGCGGCGCGCAGGCGCACAACGCGAAGAGCGGCGTGGCCCACTTCGCCGCCGAAGACGAGGCGTCGGCCATCCGCATCCTGCGCGAGCTGCTCTCCTTCCTGCCCGCGAACAACCTCGATTCTCCCCCGCTGGTGGCGACCCAGGATCCGCCGGACCGGCGCGACGAGGCCCTGAAGACCCTGGTGCCAGAGAGCCCGAACAAGCCGTACGACATCAAGGAGGTGGTGCGCGCGGTGGTCGACGACCGACACTTCCTCGAGGTGGCGGAGCACTACGCGCGCAACATCGTGACAGGATTCGCGCGGCTCTCGGGCCAGTCGGTGGGCATCGTCGCGAACCAGCCGGCAGTGCTGGCCGGCGTGCTGGACATCAACGCCTCGCGAAAGGCGGCGCGTTTCGTGCGCACCTGCGACGCATTCAACATCCCGCTCTTGACCTTCGTGGACGTGCCGGGCTTCTTGCCCGGCACGGAGCAGGAGTGGGGCGGGATCATCACGCACGGCGCGAAGCTCCTCTACGCATTCGCCGAGGCCACGGTGCCCAAGCTGACGGTCATCACCCGCAAGGCCTACGGCGGCGCCTACGACGTGATGGCCTCCAAGCACATCCGGGCCGACGTGAACCTCGCCTGGCCGACCGCCGAGATTGCCGTGATGGGTCCGGAAGGCGCCGTCAACATCGTCTTCCGCCGCGAGCTGGAGAAGGGCGCGAGGACCCGCGAGGACCTGGTGCAGAGCTACCGGAACACCTTCGCGAACCCGTACAAGGCCGCCGAGCTGGGGTACGTGGACGAGGTGATCCTTCCCGAGGATACCCGCCCGCGCCTGTGCCGCGCGCTGCAGATGCTGCGGACCAAGCGCGCCGAGGTCCCGCGCCGCAAGCACGGCAACATCCCCTTGTAGATGGCGCGGGGCATCGAACAGATCCCGCTCCTCTACGACGCCATGATGGCGGTGGCCGACCGCATCGGCCTGTGGAAGCTGCGCTCCTGGCTGACCCGCGGGGCGACCGGCCGCGTGCTGGAGGTGGGCTGCGGAACGGGGCGCAACCTGCCGCGGTACCCGCGTTCAGCCCGACCGATGGGGATCGACCCTTCGCTGGACTCGCTGCGGCGCGCCCGCCGCCGTGCGCCCGACGTTCCCCTCGTCTGCGCGAGCGGCGAGGCGTTGCCGTTCCGTCGCGGGACCTTCGACACCGTCGCGATCAGCCTCGTGCTCTGCAGCGTGCCCGACCCGCGCGCGGCGCTCGCCGAAGTCCGCCGCGTCCTGCGCGACGATGGAGCGGTGCGCCTGCTCGAGCACGTCCGCTCCGAGCGCCGCTGGGAGGCCCGCTGGCAGGACTTCATCCAGCCCGCCTGGACGCGCATCACCGGCGGGTGCCATCCGAACCGCGACACCGAGGCCGCGGTGCGCAGCTCTGGGTTCCGCGTCGACGACCGGCGCGTGAACCGGAACCTGCGCAGGCTGGTCGCGCGCAAGGCGGATTGAGAAGCGCGGGTGCGCGCTCGGGCAGCTTCTCGCACGTCATCGGGCTCGGTGGACGAGCTGTTCCTCCTCACCACGGGTCAGCTGACGCTCGGCGCTTGGCTGGACGGCTTGCTCGCTCCGACGCCCATCGGGAACGTCGTCGGAGGGGGCTTTGCTCGTCGCGCCGCCGAACCATGTCGCCGCCGCACCCACCCGGTCTCCCGGCCGAGGTCTTGCGCGCGCGGTGGTCGCGCAGCGAGGATCGGCCGATGCCCCTGCCTGTCACCGATCCGCCCGCGCGCGCTCTCGACGCCGCGGCGCGGCTCGCCGATCGGGCGCGCTGGTTCTTCCTGCCGCTCGCGCTTTGCGCGCTGGTCGCGGTCGGCGCGCACGCCGCGGCGGACGTGGTCGGCGAGATCATCCTGCGCATGGTCGACGCCGCCGACGCGGCCTTCGACGGCCTCGTCTCCCGCTGGTCGCTGACGGCTCCGCTCGTCGATCTCGTCGGGCCTTCGCAGCGCGTCTTCTTCGCTCGCGCCGTCGCGCTCGTCTGGGAGCTTGCGGCGGACGGTCTCATCGCTTTGCCCATGCTCGGATACGACGAGCGCGCGGACGAGGTGAAGCGGTTCCGCGAGCTCGCGGCCAGGACCTGGGAGCGCCCGACCACCGTGCGCGTCGCGCATCCCTTCGCCACCGCCGCGGTGGCGCTCGCCGGTTCGTGCGCGGTCGGCCGTCTTCTCGAGGGCACGCTCCATTTCGGCCTGCGCGGCGCGATCGGTTCCGCCGCGGACGCGCTCGCCCGCGGATGCGCGCTCGCCGCCGTCCTCGGCCTGGTCGCCTTCGTTGCCTGGCGCGCCGTCGTGCATGCCCTCGTCCGCGCCGACGCGCGCTCGGATCGCATCCCGCGCGGCCGGGCCCGGGCGTTGACGGTCGGGCTCCCCGGCGCGCTGCTCCTCCTCCCGCTGGCGCTCGCCGCGCTCCGCGCCGCGCCCTTGCTTTCGTTCCTTCGGTGATGCGGCGCGCGCGCAGCCTGGGCGACCTCTTGCTTGCGGCGCTCTGCCTGTGGGCGGCCTGGTACCACACTCCGCCCGGGGCGCTCCTGCGGACGGCGATCGGACGTCTCTCTGGTGGCCGGAGCGCGACGCCGGCCCTCCTGTCCTACTACGGCGCCGGGGCGCGCGCGTTCCAGCTCGCCGAACCGCTGCCACCGCGCGCGGCGCTTTCGCCCGGGGCGGCGTTAGGGCTCGGCGCGCAATCGGCCCTGGAGAGGACCTCGCCTGCCGATCGCGCGCAGGTGCTCGCCCGGGCCGGGCTGCGCTCGGGCTCCGCGGACGCGCTGGGAGATTGGATCGGGCGCGAGGCGCAGCGGCAGGGATCCCGCGAGGCGGCCGTGCTGTCCCTCTTCTGCGGGGAGGAGGCGACGCGTTTCGCCCGCGAGCGCGCCGGGTCCGCGTCGGGTCCGGCGAGCCTGGAGGAGCTCGCGCGCCAGCTCCCGCCACGTTACGCCGACCGCATCGCGCTCGCTGCCACTGCGCTGGCGCTCGGCACGGCGTACGCGCTGGCGTGGCCGCTCCCCGACTCGGCGCAGGTGACCTCCCCGTTCGGCGTGCGCGCGCACCCGCTGCTCGGCACGCGCCGCTTCCACGCCGGAATCGACCTGGGAGTTGCGATCGGCACTCCCGTCCGCGCCGCCGCCGGAGGCATCGTCCGCCGCGCCAGCGACGATCGGGTGAGCGGACGGCTGGTGCTCGTCGACCACGGCAGCGGCGTGTCCACCGTGTACTGTCACAACGACGCGCTTCTGGTCGCGCCCGGAGACGCGGTGACCAAGGGGCAGGTCATCGCCCTCTCCGGAAACAGCGGGCTCTCCACCGGGCCGCACCTGCACTACCAGCTCGACCTGCCGCGCGGCCCTGCCGATCCCCTGCTCTTCCGCGCGGCGCGCCCGCCTCAGCTCGCCTCCGGCGGGACGGAGCCGTGAAACGAGAACGCCCGCCCGCGAATGGCGCGGACGGGCGTCCTGGAACGTCGCAGCTCTTCTTCAGCGGCTCTCGGCGCGCTCGTGGATCTGCGGGCAGGAGGGGTCCTTCAGGCAATCGAACCGGTCGACGTCGACGAACTTGCCGGCCTGCACCTGGAAGCGCGCCAGCTGCGCCACCACGTCGCCGTGCTCGTCGAAGTTGCACGGGCCCGAGGCGCCCTGGTAGTCGAGCGGCTTACCGGCCGCGATCAGCTCCAGCGCCCGCGCCACGCCCGCCGTCCCCGCGCTCACGCGCTCGCCCTTGGCATCGTTGATGGCGCGCATGGCATCGCGGATCTCGCCGCCGCTCACCAGGGCGGGATCCGCCATGTGCCTGCGCTCCGCGGCGTGCAGCGCGGCGAGCATGACCGTCATGGCCGCATCGTACGCGGCGGCATCGCGGAACGCCGGCGGTTGGCCGGTCGACGCCTGCAAGTCCTCCGCGAACGCCTGCCCCGGGGTGCCCTCGCCGAGCACTGCCTGCGAGGTGCCTTCCTGGCCGTCGACGGCCGCCTTGAGCGTCTCGATGACGCGCGCCGCGCGGAAGTTGTGCGTGTGCACGAGGCGGACCTTCGATCCGCTCGCCAGGTAGGCCTTGGTGAAGCCCACCGAGAATTTCGGGAAGGTGATCTCGACCACGGCGTCGGGCAGCACGTCCGCCTTCGCGTGGCTCTTCTTGTCCGTCACCTTGGCGACGTCCGCGGCCCAGTCGTACTCGGCCGGGTTGGCCTTCACGTCGTGGAAGACCTGCTCGATGATCGTGCCCGGGTGCGCCTTGAGCGCGTCGGACTTGATCGCCTCCGAGAAGCCGTGCCCGTAAGGATCGTCGCTCGCGTAGATCGACAGCTTGAACTTGCCGTCGCCGTTCACGTCGCCGCGCTGACCGGCGGAGACCAGCATGTGGACCACCATGCGCGCCTGGTACGCATCCGACATGGTGGTGCGGAAGTTCCAGCCCTTGCCGTTGCGCAGGGCAGCCTGCTTCACCGGGTCTGCGTCCTGCGCCCCCGGATTGTCGATCGCCGGCGAGGTGCACGCCATGCACACGATGGGCACGTCGAGCTGGTGCGCGGCGTCGCCGTCGTAGTTCAGCATGTTGACGGCGATGTCATCCTGGCTCGAGTCCGTGATGATCGCCTTCGCGTTCTGCTGCTTGACGAGCTGCAGGGCGCCGGCGCGCGCCATGTCCGGCGCGTTGCCCGAATTGGCCTCGGCGACCTCGAAGCGCACCGTCTTGCCAGACTGCTTCAGCGCCTGGTTCGCGTGCGCGACCGCCAGCCGGATGGACTCGGCCCAGCTCGGCGTCGCGATGGAGCCAGTGCGATCGATGAGCTGGCCGAGGACGATCACCGAGCCCTTCGGCGACTGAGTCTCCGCCGCCGGCTTGCACGCGGCGGCGCAGAATGCCAGGGCAAAAAGGATTCGCTTCATCATTGATCTCCAGGTCACGGCGCGTCGGGAGTCGCCGCGGCCGTCATGGCGACCTTGGCACGCGCCGCGCGCGAAGGCGAAGATTCGACCTGCGCGGCCACGGCGGCGGCGGCGACGAGGGCGAGCGCGAGGATCAGCCGTCCCGCGCCGCGGGTGGGCGCGTGAAGATCGTGCCTGGGCTTCCAGGAAAGGTCCTGCCGGTCGAATTCCATGGCTTCCCCCCGAGCGGAACTGCGGACCGGCAGGGAAGTAGCAAGAGAGGAGTGTAAGAATGCAAGGCCCCACGCGGGGGTGGCCGGGGCGCTTCTCGCGCGAGGTGGGAGACGGGCGTCGCGCGACGCACTGCGGAGCACGGACGGCGACGGATGGCTCCAACGGGCTGGCCGCCGCGCCATGCGCGAGATAAGTTCGCGCGCCCCGGAGGAACGAAGCGTGGCCATCCGCAAGGTCCTCATCGCAAATCGCGGCGAGATCGCCGTGCGCGTGGCGCGAACCTGCCGCGAGATGGGAATTCGCACGGTCGCCGTCTACAGCGACGCGGACCGGGCCGCGCTCCACGTCCGCACCTGCGACGAGGCGGTCCGCATCGGTCCGCCGCCCTCGCGGGAGAGTTACCTCTCGATCGAGAACGTCCTAGGCGCCTCCCGCAAGGCATCCGCGGACGCCGTCCATCCCGGATACGGGTTCCTCAGCGAGAACGCTGCGTTCGCGCGCGCATGCCAAGAGGCCGGCCTCCTCTTCATCGGCCCGCCGCCGGAGGCGATGGAGGAGATGGGCGAGAAGACGCGCGCGCGGAGGAAGGCCAGCGAGGCGGGCGTGCCGATCGTGCCCGGGCTCAAGGAGCCGATTCCCGAAGCAGGCGAAGAGGAGGCGAAGCGGTACGCCCACCAGATCGGTTACCCGATCATGCTCAAGGCGGCGGCGGGCGGGGGTGGCAAGGGAATGCGGCTGGTCACCGAGCCTCGCCAATTCGACGCCGCGCTCGCCACCACCAGGCGCGAGGCGCTCTCGGCCTTCGGCGACGGCCGGGTCTACATCGAGAAGGCGGTCTCGCACCCCCGGCACGTGGAGATCCAGATCTTCGCCGACCAGCACCAGAGCTGCATCTGGCTGGGGGAGCGCGAGTGCAGCGTCCAGCGTCGCCACCAGAAAGTGATCGAGGAGACGCCCTCGCCCATCGTCACGCCGGAGCTGCGCGCGAAGATGGGCGAGGTCGCGGTCAAGGCGGCGCGCGCGGTGAGCTACGTGGGCGCCGGGACCTGCGAGTTCCTCGTCGACGGCGCTTCCCGCCAGTTCTACTTCCTCGAGATGAACACGCGGCTCCAGGTCGAGCATCCGGTGACGGAGTGGTGCACGGGCCTCGACCTGGTGCGCTGGCAGATCGAGGTGGCGCAGGGAGCCAGGCTTCCCTGGACGCAGGCCGACGTCTCCCCGAACTTGCGCGGGCATGCCATCGAGGCGCGGCTGTACGCGGAAGACCCGGCGCGGAACTTCCTCCCCAGCCCCGGCGTGATCAGCGATGCGCGGCTGGCGCAAGGCCCCGGGGTCCGCAACGACTGGGGCGTGGAGTCCGGATCCGAGGTGCCGCGTTACTACGACCCGATGATCGGCAAGCTGGCGGTCTGGGCGCAGACGCGCGAGCAGGCGATCGCGCGGCTCCGGCGCGCGCTGTCCGAGACGGTGGTGAAAGGCATCACCACGAACGCGCGCTACCTGAAGGCGATCCTCGATCTGGAGGAGTTCCGCCGCGGCGACTACGACACCGGCATCCTCGCGCGCGCCGCGGATCGCTTGTTGCCGAAGAAGCCGGACGGAAAGCAGCTCACCCCCGAGCAGGAGGTCGCGCTCGCCGCCGCCGCGATCTGGCAGCTCGAGCAGGACCAGCGCGCGGCGCTGGCGCCCGCCGCCCGGCCGGCCGCGGGCGAGTCCGTCTGGGCTCGCGCGGGGCGGCTGGAGTCGCTGCGGAGGAACGGGTGAGGTACCAGGCGTCGATAGGAGGCGTCGAGCGGCTGGTCGAGGTGACTCCGCGCGGCGAGACGTACCGCGTGCTCATCCACGACGATACGCAGGCGGGCAAGAATCCGCGCTCGCTGGACGTGGACGCCGTCCACCTCGCCGGGCATGCGATGTCGCTCGTCGTGGACGGACGCAGCGTGCGCTGTGAAGTCGAGCCCGGCAAGGACGGGCGGGTCGCCGTGCTCGTCGGCGACGAAGTGCACGAGCTGGAGATCCTCGACGAGCGCCGCTTGCGGCTGCGCCGCGCCTCGGGAAAGTTCACCTTGGAAGGCCCGCAGCGGGTCGACTCGCCGATGCCGGGCAAGGTGGCGCGAGTCCTCGTCAAGCAAGGCGACCACGTCGAGGAAGGACAGGGCCTAGTCGTCGTCGAGGCGATGAAGATGGAGAACGAGCTCAAGAGTCCGAAGGCGGGCGTGGTCACCGAGCTGCAGGCGCAGGAAGGACAGGCGGTGGAGGCGGGAGCCAGGCTAGCGGTGGTGACGTAGCCGGCGCCGCCGGCGGCGCCATGCTTTTCACGGCGCGGACGTTATGGGATCTGTTCCGGATGGGCACGCCAGAGCGTAGCCTCGCGCCGCTTTCGCCCGAGCTCTCCTCCGCCCCTCCGTGGCGACGCGATCCGTACCTCCTTCTCTTTCCGCTGGGCGCCCTGCTTGCCTGGGCGGGCGTCCTCCCATGGCTCCTCTTCTCGCTCGGCGCGACCCGGCTGTACCTGCCCATGTTCGAGGCGATCGGCTACCGCGCTGCCTTCCATCCGGTCGCGCAAGTGGAGGGGTTCCTCACCTGCTTCGCCGTCGGCTTCCTCTTCACCTTCATCCCGCGCCGGACGGGAACCGCGCCGCCGGCCTGGTGGCAGATGGCCGCGGCGCTCGCCGCGCCTGTCGTCTCCGTCGTCTGCGCATGGTTCGAGCGGTGGCTACCGGCGCAGATCTCCTGGATCGCGCTCATCGCCGTGCTGGTCGGATTCGTGGTGCCGCGAGCGCGGCGGGGTGCGCGTCCCATCCCCGCCACGTTCGTCTGGGTGGCGGCGGGCCTCCTGATGGGCGCCGCGGGAGCGGCGCTGGCCGGCGTCGGGGCCGCGCTCGACGATCCCGCGTTCTGGCTGCACCTGGTGGGCCGCGGCCTCTTGCTGCAGGGCCTGTTCACCGGGCTGGTCCTGGGAATCGGAGGCCTGCTCTTGCCCGCCATCACCCGCGGCGTCGATCCGAGCGCGGAGCGGCGGCAGTCCGGGTGGGCTTACGCCCGGCACGCCGTGCTCGCGCTGGCCTTCGCGGCCACTTTCTTCCTCGAGCACGGCGTCTCCGTGCAAGCGGCGTACGCGCTGCGGGCGGCGATCGCGTTGTCGGTGGTCATCGGGTCCCTCGGAGCGTTGCATCCGCCGACGCTGCCCGGATTGCACCGCCGCGTGGCGCGCTGGTCGGTGTGGATGCTGCCCGCCGGCTACCTGTGGGTGGCGGTCGCCCCGGAGTACCGGCGCGCCGGGCTCCACCTCGTCTTCCTCGGCTGCTTCACCGCCCTGGTGCTCGCCGTCTCCACCCAGGTGGCGCTGTCGCACGGCGGCCGTCCCAAGCCTGTGCGCGGGCGGCCCTGGCAGCTCGTCGCTTCCTGCGCGCTGCTCGTCGCGGCGCTGGTCGCGCGCGTCTTGCTGGAAGTGGACCCGCCCCGCTTCCACTTGTGGCTGGGCGCCTCCGCCGCGGCGTTCCTCACGGCGACCGTTCCCTGGGCGGCGCTGGCGCTCGCGAGGCGCTCTTGAGCGAGTCCCGCTACATCCACGGGACCGCGCCCGAGGAGCAGGCGCGGCTCTCGCAGCTCAACCAGCTGCTCAACGACTCGGCGCTTCGCGAGCTGCGGCTGCGCGGCGGCGAGCGCATCGTCGATTTCGGGAGCGGGCTCGCGCAGCTGACGCGCGCGATGGCGCGGCAGGCGGGAGTGCGCGCCGTGGGACTGGAGCGCAGCGCGGAGCAGATCGCCGAGGCGATGCGGCAGGCCAGCGCCGCCGGCGAGGAGCACCTGCTCGAGCTGCGCGAGTCCGACGTGCTGGGGGCGCAGCTGGAAGCCGGCGCGTACGACCTCGCGCACGCGCGATTCGTGCTCGAGCACGTGCACGATCCGCTCGCGGTGGTGAAGGCGATGGCGCGTGCCGTGCGCCCCGGCGGGCGCATCGTGCTCCAGGACGACGACCACGACGTGCTGCGCCTGTGGCCAGAGCCCCCGGGCCTGGGGCCGCTCTGGCAGGCGTACATGCGCACCTACGATCGGCTCGGCAACGACCCCGTCGTGGGCCGCCGGCTGGCCGCGCTGCTGCACGACGCAGGTGCGCGGCCGGTGCGCTGCACCTGGCTCTTCTTCGGGGCCTGCGCCGGAGACCCCGCGTTCCCCGCCTTCGTCGAGAACCTGCACTTCATCCTCGCCACGGCGCGCGACACAATCGTGCAGGCGGGCCTGCTCGGGGCGGCGGAAGCGGACGAGGCGCTGGTCCAGATCCGCCGGTTCGGGGCGCGGCCCGACGCCGCATTCTGGTACGCGGTGGCGTACGCGGAAGGCGTGAAGTGACGCGAAGGGTTACTCTCCAGCCCTGAGGGCGCGCACATGGCCAGCAGCACGCGACGAGTCGAAGCGGCGCTCGAACGGTGGGCGCGCGAGGTGTACGGAAAGGCGGCGGGAAAGCCCGGCGCGCTCCGGCAGCAGCAGTTCGCCACCACCAGCGGCGTCGCGCTCGACCCGCTCTACGTGCCGAGGGACACCGATTACGAGGAGAAGCTCGGGTTCCCGGGGGAGTACCCGTTCACCCGCGGCGTCCAGCCGACCATGTACCGCGGGCGCTTCTGGACCATGCGCCAGTACGCCGGTTTCGGAACGGCGGAGGAGACGAACCGGCGCTTCCGCTACCTGCTCGCCTCGGGGCAGACCGGCCTTTCCACCGCTTTCGACCTGCCCACGCAGATGGGCCACGACTCGGACAGCCCGCGCGCGCGCGGCGAAGTGGGCCGCGTGGGCGTCGCGATCGACACCGTCGAGGACATGGAGCGGATGTTCCACGGCATCGACCTGGGCAAGGTCTCCACTTCCATGACCATCAACGCGACCGCCGCCACCTTGCTGGCGCTCTACCAGTCGGTCGCGGAGGCGCACGGGACGAGCGCGCGGGACCTCTCCGGGACGGTGCAGAACGACGTGCTCAAGGAGTACATCGCGCGCGGCACGTACATCTACCCGCCCGGCCCGTCGATGCGCCTAATCACCGACGTGTTCGCCTACGCGGCCGAGGCGATGCCCAAGTGGAATCCGATTTCCATCAGCGGCTACCACATCCGCGAGGCAGGCTCGACCGCGGCGCAGGAGATCGCCTTCACGCTCGCGGACGGCATCGCGTACGTCGACGCCGCGGTGAAGCGCGGCCTGGACGTGGACTCGTTCGCCGGCCGCCTGAGCTTCTTCTTGAACGTGCACAACAACTTCCTCGAGGAAGTGGCCAAGTTCCGCGCCGCGCGGCGGCTGTGGGCGCGCACGATGCGCGAGCGGTTCAAGGCCAAGGACCCGCGCAGCTGGACGCTGCGCTTCCATGCGCAGACCGCCGGGTCCACGCTGACGGCGCAGCAGCCGGACAACAACGTCGTGCGCGTCGCGCTGCAGGCGTTCGCGGCCGTGATGGGCGGCTGCCAATCGCTGCACACCAACTCGCGCGACGAGGCGCTGGCGCTCCCGAGCGAGCAGTCGGCGCGCATCGCGCTGCGCACGCAGCAGATCGTCGCGCACGAGAGCGGCGCGGCCGACCTGGTCGACCCGCTCGGCGGAGCGTACGCGCTCGAGGCCCTGACGGACCAGCTCGAGGAGAAGGCCATCGCCTACCTGACGCGCATCGACTCGATGGGCGGAATGGTGCAGGCGATCGCCTCGGGATACCCGCAGCGCGAGATCGAGGAAGCCGCCTACCGATACCAGAAGGAGATCGAGGACAAGGAGCGCGTCATCGTCGGAGTGAACGAGTTCGTCTCGGAGGGCGAGGCGCCGTTCGACACGATGAAGGTGGATCCGCGCCTGGAGGAGCAGCAGGTCGAGCGGGTTCGCGCCTTCCGCGCGGCGCGCTCGCAGGACGCGGCGCAGCGCGCGTTGTCGGACCTGAAGCGGGCGGCGCAGGGGACGCAGAACGTGATGCCGCACATCGTATCAGCGGTGAAGGCGCGCTCGACGCTGGGCGAGATCGCCAACGCTCTCCGCGACGTCTTCGGGGAGCACGGCCACGGATGAGCCGCGTTCTCAGTCGCCGGATCGGGCGTGAGGAGGCGATGCCGGCGGGGCTGGCTCGAGGTGCCAGAGGGCGAGGCCGAATCCGCCCGATTGGGCACCGCCGACCAGCTCGAAACGCCGCGGCGCCGCCGCCATCGTGCGCACCATCGCTGAAGGAAGTGGAGAGGCGTCGGTCACGATCCATTCGCTCGAGAAGGCGCGAACCGCCGCGGCGACCGCCTCCGCACCGGAGGGTGCGCCGGCGCAGCTGCGCGCCCGGCAGTACGTCCCGTCGTGCACGGCGTGGTGCCACTGCCAGAACAAATCCGGATTCGCCGCGTGCAGCAGCGACGGATCGGCCATGGAGATGTACCGGTATTCCGGCAACGACGCGTAGATGGGCGCGGTGCGGAACGTGTCGTCCGTGAAGAGCAGCGATCCGGGCGGCACGCGCGCCCGCACCTCCCCGGCGAGCCTCTGGTAGATCACGGTCGGCCCGAGGTTTCCGTTCCCCACCTCCCAGGCGACGGACAGGTTCCTCGCCGCCAGGACGGCGGCGCAGATCGCGGCGGCGGCAGGGAGGAATCGCCGCGTTCCTTCACGCAGCCCTTCCCGGGGCCAGAACAGGCCCGCGCCGAGCGCCAGGAGCGGAGGAACGTAATCGAGGAACCGCGCGGTGCGCAGCGAGAACGGGAGCACCAGGCCGACGGCGAGGAGCGCGGAAATCCGCATCGCGCGGCTCCCGGCGGGCGTGCGCCCGCGCGAGGCCCACCATGCGCCCGCGAGGAGCAGCAGTCCGAACCAGGTCTCCGCCAGCAGGAATTCCGGAGCGAGCGGTTTCGCCTCCAGGCCGGAAAACGGAAGGGACTCCGACGCGAGGAGGTCCAGCGTCGTCGCGTTGTGGAGGAAGGCGACCGTGAGGTACTGCGCCCGATCGGGCCGCAACAGGAACGCGAGAGCGAGCCCGGCGATCGACCAGAGCAGCGCGCGCAGCGAGCCGCGGCCGCCCGCGATGCGCGCGCCGGCGAGACCGAGCAGGACGAAGAACGGCGAGAGCGGCGAGGAGAGATGCAGGAGGCCATGGAGGAAGGCGGCGGCGAAGGCGAATCCGGGATGCAATTCCCCGGCGCCAGCGGCGAGGCCGGCGAGCACCAGCGGAACGGTCAGGTGCGTCGGCCGCGCGAGGTGATCGCGGAACGCGAAGAAAGGCGAAATGGCCAGCGGAGCCAGAGCGAACGCGGCGGGACGCTCTTGCCCGAGCCGCCGGAGGAGCCACGCCAGCGCGACCGCGACGAAGGCCGCGATGGCGGCGCCTGCGAGCCGTGCTCCCCAGACCGTCCCGAGGAGCGTGAACGGCACCATCAGCCAATGGAACCCGAGCCACAGGTCGACTCCCGAGCTGCCCAGCAGGGTGAAGGGGAGGAACGGAGCGCCGCGCATCCGGAACCCGCTCCGGGCCAGATCGCGCGCGGTCTGCAGGTGGCGATAGGGATCGCTGTCGCCGAGGCCGTCGATGCCTGACGCGCACGCGGCCGCGAACGCGAACGCCACCGCGCCGGCGACGAGAAGGTCGGCCCTGCGCCGTCCGCCCTCAAGCACGCTGGGGCACCTGCCGCAGCCCGCTCACCGATACGCTGGACGCGCGCTCGCCCTCTTCGTGGTACTCGGCGTCCTCGTTGACCCGCCACACGTCGTACAGCTCGCGCCCGGCGACGATGTTCTCCACCGTCAAGAGGGCGGTCATCATCGAGTGGTCCTGGTTGTTGTACTTGTGCATCCCGTTGCGCCCCGTCACGTGCAGCGTCGGGAAACGCTCCTTCAGCTCGCGCCGGATCACCTCGACGTTCGCCGCGTAGCTCGCGTCGTAGACGGGATAGGCCTTCGGCTGGCGGACGACGCAGCCGTCGAGGACCTCGCTGCGCGCGGCGAGGCCAATCCTTTCCAGCTCGCCGGCGGCCAGGGCGAGCAGATCGGCGTCCGACGAGCTCCACAGCCCGTCGCCCTCGAAGCAGAAGTACTCGAGGCCGTAGCAGCACAGCGACGGGTCGGGCACCATCTCCGGCGACCACGACTTGAAGTTCTGGATGCGGCCCACCTTCACGCCTGGGTCGTGGATATAGATCCAGTTGTCGTCGAACCGTTTCGCATCCTCGAGGACGAGCATCACGGTGAGGAAGTCGCGGTAGCGCAGCGCGCCGGCGGCCTCGAGCGCGCTCTGCGACAGCCGTGGCCTGAGCATGCGCACCAGGCTGCGCAGAGGGACCGACGAGACGACATGCTCGGCGACGAGCTGCTCGCGCGCGCCTTCCCGCGAGGCCGCCACCGTCCAGCGCCCGGCGGATCGGTCGTGGGCGAGCTCGGCGACGGTTGCGCCCATCAGCACCCGGCCGCCGCGCGCGCGCACCTTCTCCGCGCACGCTTCCCACATCATCCCGGGGCCCCTGCGCGGGTACCGGAACGAGTCGATGAGCGTCTTGATGACCTCGCCGCGCGCCTTGCGCCGCGGCAAGAGCGCGCGCAGCGCGGCCGACGTGAGCGAGAGCCCCTTGATCCTCTGCGCCGCCCAGTCGGCGGAGATCTCCTTGCACGGCATGCCCCAGACCTTCTCGGTGTAGGTCTTGAAGAAGATCTCGAAGAGCCTCCTGCCGAACCGGGCGACGACCCAGTCCTCGAAGCTGCGCGGCGATCTTTGCGGCGCCAGACGGGCGCGCGCGTACGAGAGCGCGCAGCGCGCCGCTTCCAGCGGCCCCAGCTTGAAGAGCGCCTCGGCCCCCTTGAGCGGATAGCTGAAGAACTGGCCCTGGTAGTAGATGCGCGAGGATCGCGGCCGCAAGAGCAGATCGTGCGGGAGGATCTCGGTCCACAAGTCCTCGATCTGTTTCGATTTTGAAAAGAAACGATGCCCGCCGATATCGAAATGGAATCCTTTGTAGCGCTCTGTGCGCGAGATGCCGCCCACATAGCGCGGATCGCTCTCGAAGACGGTCGCCCGGATGCCCTTCTTGCCGAGGAGATATGCGGCGGTCAAACCGGCCGGCCCGGCGCCGAGAATGGCAACTTTCGTCTCGTTCATTTGCATAGCGATGCTAGCATGGCGACGATGCGCGACCCGCTTTTCGACAACGACGATGCGAAGCGCGCGGCGCCTACATTTGCGTCCGCCGGCGCACCCGTCGCCGGGCTGCGGCGGCGCGCGCTCTTCGCGATGATCGGCTGGGCCGCCGCCACCGCGCTCGTCTGTTTCGCGCTGCGCGCCGTCGTGCTCGAGGACGTCCGGCCCGGAGAGAAGCTCCACATCTTCTGGCAGCTGTTCGTGCGCGACGAACCGACGGCGGCCGTGCTCGGCCTCGGCGTCGCGCTCGCGGCGGTCCTGGTCGCGCGGGGTTTCTGGCCCGCTGCATTGGACGGTGCGCTGGAGAGGCTCGCCGCACGCCCGTGGGCGTTCATCGCGGCGGCCACTGCCACCCTGGCCGTGGCCGCGGTGATCGTCTACCGCCGCCACCCCCTCTCGATGGACGAATATGCGCCGCTCTTCCAGGCGCGCGCGTTTGCCCGGGGCTCGCTCTGGGGCGAGGTTCCGCCCGAAGTGCTGCCACGGCTCGTCCCGATCCGCAGCGGCGAGTTCCTCGAAGCCTCGGTCGACGGCCGGGTGATCTCCTCCTACTGGCCCGGCTTCGCCCTTCTCCTGGCTCCCTTCGCGGCCCTCGGCGTCCCCTGGCTCCTCAATCCGTTGCTCGGCGGCGCGACGCTCTGGATCGTCTGGCGGCTCGCCCGCAGGCTCTCGCCTTCGCCGTCGGCGGCCGGGTGGGCCCTGCTCCTGACCGCGGCCTCTCCGGCCTTCGCCGTGAATGCGATCTCCTTCTATTCGATGGGCGCGCACCTTTTGTTCAACCTGCTCTTCGTCTCGCTCGTTCTCGAGGCGGAGCCGCGGGGGCTGTTCGCCGCGGGCGCGATCGGCTCGTTCGCCCTGGCGCTGCACAACCCGGTGCCGCACCTCCTCTTCGCGCTTCCCTGGATGGCGTGGATCGCACTGCGCCGGGGCGGGGCGCGTCGTCTGGCGGCATTGATCGCGGGATACGTCCCGCTCTCCGTGGCGCTGGGACTCGGCTGGCTGTGGATCCGATCGAACCTCGCCGGGTCGGGCGCCAAGGGTCCGGGTCCCATGGAGCTTGCACGGGGCCTGGCGCGGATCGCCTTCAGTGCGCCCGGCGTC
>JBJMQJ010000447.1:0-8649 GCA_045802765.1 Myxococcales bacterium | reverse complement strand
TCCGAAGACCTTCATCACACACGCGGCGTTGCTGCGTCAGGCTTTCGCCCATTGCGCAAGATTCCCCACTGCTGCCTCCCGTAGGAGTCTGGACCGTGTCTCAGTTCCAGTGTGGCTGATCATCCTCTCAGACCAGCTACCCGTCGTCGCCTTGGTGGGCCATTACCCCGCCAACTAGCTGATGGGCCGCGGACTCATCTCGAGGTGACAGCTTGCATGCAGAGGCCGCCTTTTCCCCCGACGTCCGAAAACGTCGTGGGCTTATCCGGTATTAGCAAGCCTTTCGGCCAGTTATCCCGGTCACCGAGGTAGATTATCCACGTGTTACGCACCCGTTCGCCGGTGTACTCACCCTTGCGGGCTTTCTCCCTCGACTTGCATGTGTTAGGCACGCCGCCAGCGTTCGTTCTGAGCCAGGATCAAACTCTCCAATTATCAATCGGAGTGTCTTCCCTAGCGCATCTCATCCACGCTCCGCGGCTAGCGAAGCGTGATTGGTGCACTCAAAGCATTGCGAGTTCCGCAATCCTTCTTCGTGGACTTGCTATCCAGTTTTCAGAGACCGAAAGACCGAACCCTTCCTCACTCCGCGCTTCCGACGACCTCGCCTCCCGCCGTCTCCAACATCCCGGCGAGGGGCGCGCTTCCTACCGCTCTCCACTGCTGCGCGTCAAGGACCTTTTCTGCCGTCCCGGCGCGTACCCCGAGGCTGCAGGGGCCGCGGGGTGTAGCAGACCGCTCCGGAGCTGTCAACTTCCCGGGGTGGTCAGCTTCGAACCTCGCGTGAAGAGGTCAGATTCCCGGGGCCGCGGAGGGATTCGGCGGCGCCGCCTTTCTCCTCGGTCGCTGGCCGACGAGGTACACTTCCTTGCTGGCTCGCGCGACCGAGGCCTCGGGCTTCACGACCTTGACCTCTGCGAACGCCTGCTTGAACGTGGAGAGGAAGCCCTCGAATCCCCCTCCCATGAAGACCTTCACCACGAGGCTTCCCGACGGCTTGAGGACTTCCGTGGCCAGCTCCATCGCCCTCCCGGCGAGCGCGAGCGATCGCGCTTCGTCGGTGCCGCGCACGCCCGACGTCCTGGGAGCCAGGTCGCTCAGCACCGCGTCGTAAGGAGCCCCGCCTCGCGCGCGCAGCCGCCCGAGCAGCTCCGGCGCGAAGGCGTCCGCGACCCACGTTTCCACGGGTGGAGGCAGCTTCGGAATCGGCTCCAGGTCGACTCCGAGCACGAAACCGCGCGGCCCCACCTCGCGCGCGGCGATCTGGCACCAACCGCCGGGAGCCGCGCCCAGGTCGAGCACTCGCGCGCCCGGCCGCAAGATCCGCGAGCGGCGCTGGATCTCCTCCAGCTTGTAAGCGGAGCGCGCGCGCAGCCCCTCCTTCTTCGCTCTCTGGAAAAAGCGGTCGCGCGGGTCGTAGCGTGGCACGCGCCCTCACTACCGCGGACGCGTGCGAAAAAGCGAGGCCCCCGCGCGGACGCGCAGGGGCCCCATGAACTGCCGATCGCCGGTTGAGGCCTTACTTCGGGGCCGCCGTGCTGCTGCTGTCCTTCGCGGTGGTGTCGGCGCTCTTCTTCGCCTTCTTGGCCTTCTTGCTGCGCTTCTTCGACATCTTGGTGCTGCCCGTCGTGTCCGACTTGGTCTCGGTCTTGGCCGAGGTGCCGGTGTCGGTCGTGGTGCTGCCCTGCGCGAATGCGCCGAACGAGGCGAGGCAGAAGGCAAGCGCGACGGCGATCGTGCGGATCATGGTGATCTCCTTGGATAATTCCGAATGGACCCGTCCATCCGGACTCGCTTTGGGTAGAGCAAGCCGCGTGCCGTCCAGATCGGGGAGGATTTCCCCGCATGAAATGAAGAGAGCCCCAGAGCGATGCCCCGGGGCCCTCGGAAGGTGCGCCGATCGCAGCGCGCGTTACTTCGCGGGGGCGGCGGCGGGCGCCTCCGCCTTGTCGGCCTTGTCCGCCTTCTTCTCTGCCTTCTTCTCGGCCTTCTTGGCCTTCTTGTCCGCCTTCTTCTCCGTCGCCTTGGCGTCGGTGGCGGGCTTGTCCTCGGCGAGGGCGCCGAACGAGAGGAGGGCAAAAGCGGCCAGGGCAGCGGCGATCGTGCGGATCATGGAGGGCTCCAGGGTTTCAAGCGGGCGATGGCCCGCGTGCTCTGGGCGGGTACAGGAGCAAGCGCCATGCCGCCCGTCTGCCAGGCGACAAGTCGGCGGAAAGACTGACGCGCGCTAGCGCATCGCGTCGGAGGTAGGGCGGAAGTCCTCCCCGCCGCCCCAATTCTCCCCGGCGACGAATCGCAGAGACGCGTCCATCGCCTCGGCGACGGTGGTCGGACCGGCGGGGCGATGCTATAGCCGCGGGCGGCGGCCCTCTGGCGGACCTGGCAGACGCAGCAGACTCAAAATCTGCCGCTCTTCGGGGCGTCCCGGTTCGATTCCGGGGAGGGCCACCATCTTCGCGTCCTACTGCGGGATGGCCACGCACACGGCGGTGGTGTTGTGCCACGCCTCGACGCTCCCGCCGTAGTTCGCGATCTCGCCGTAGGTGAGGAAGCCGCCGACGGGCACCTCGCCCATGACCGATCGAACTGCTTCGATCTCCTGCTGGAAGTCTTTCTTCAGGATCATCCCGCGGCAGACGCAGTCGAAGAGCAATACGCCCGCCGGTTTGGCGCCCTGCAGGTTCGCCTTCGCCTCCTGCGCGGCAGCGTGCGCGGCCGCGACCATGTTCTTCGGCACCCCATCGAGGATCGCGACCTGGCTGCCCTGACGCACTCCGGCGGCGCAGGTCAGCGAGCCGTCGGAGCCGACTGACAGCGGCGCGCGGGCGCGCGCGACGCGGTCGCCGAGCATCACGCCCAGCTCGTTCGCGATCAGGTACTCGCCGGCGCCCGGCGGCGTCAGCGACACGCCGCGCTTGCGCGCGTGCTCCTGGTACGCCTCGAATGCGGGACGGCCGTCGAGCTCGTAGACGACGTTCCCCTTGGCGCGAGTCACCGTCATCTTGCCGGTCGTCGCCTCGAGGCCGTGGCCGATGCCGACGCCCCACGGCGCGGCGCCGAACACGTGGAGGGCGGCCGCGACGTCGGGCGCCGCTCGCTCCGCATCTCCGACCAGCGTGGCCTTGAAGCGACCCTCGTCGCCCGCGGCGCCGCCCACGATCTGGTGGAGCGCCTGCGTCTGGGCGA
This sequence comes from Myxococcales bacterium, assembly GCA_045802765.1. GTDB lineage: Bacteria > Myxococcota > Myxococcia > Myxococcales > 40CM-4-68-19 > VBKO01. Next base: position 5,463 of record JBJMQJ010000447.1, on the reverse strand, counting down.
GGATCTGCCGCACCAGCTCTTCGCCGACGCCCGACAGGCCGTCGGAGAGCACGACCGTCGTGGAGAAGGCCAGGCCTTTCGCGTGGGCCTGGCTCTGGATCGCCGGGAAGTTCCGGCACAGCTCGGCGGCGGCGCGCTTCGGGTCTTCCTTGAGACCAGGCACGGTGACGCTCTCGGAGACGCTCTTCGGCGCGGCGACGAGGAGCACCGCGACTCCGCCGTGGGTGAGACCGCGCTCGGTCACCTCGCCGGCCGTCGTGCAGCCGATGATCTGCTGCGTGCCCGCAGCCGAGCGCGCCGCGCGCAGCGCCTCGCCGAGCGGCAGGTCCGGCGAAGAAAACAAGAACCCGAAGGACGCCGCCGCTCCGGCGAGCGCTTCGCGCGCCTGCCGCGTTGCCTCGCGTCCGCAGACTGCCGCGTCCGAGCCGACGTACTGCCCGGATCCGACTCGATTGGCCATTCGCATTCCCCCCCCCCCGCAGTGCGCGTTTTGAGCGAACGCTACCTCGTGGAAAGCATGTGGAAAAAGGCGCTGTTGTCGGAAGGTGCGGGAGGGTGTCGGGCGAGGAGTGTGCATCGCCGCGGTGGACCGGGTAGCATGCGACACTTCCGGGGGGTTCCCATGCAGGACGGCCGCGTGCTCGACGTCGATCCGATTCCCGCGCTCGCCGCTCTTCCGGCGATCGCCTCGCCGGCGGGCGCTCTCGGTTCCCGGCCGATCGAGTCCTCCCTCGCGCTCGACCCTCTGCTCGTCGCGGATCCCCGTTCGTTCCGCGTGGATCTCGGTCACGGTCCTACGCCCGCGGCCGACGAGCGGGCGCTCGAGCAAGGAAAGCCGCGCGGGTAGCAGAGCGGGTCTGCCGGCGTTTTCTCCGGCATCCCATTGCGGCAGCGCGCTTTCCCGGATAGACGAGGCGCTCTCCGGATGCCTCGCGAATGATCAACCTGCTTCTCTCCCTGGCGGCGGCGCTGGTCACCTTCTGCGCCTTCTTCTTCAGCGGCCTCGCCCATGCCCTCGGCAGCATCTTCCCTGCCGTCGTGGCCGGCATCGTCGCTTACATCCTGCTCGCGCGCCGGACCGTGAAGCAGCTCGAGGCGCTGATGGCCCAGGTGCAGAAGGAGCTCGCCGGCCGCCGCATCGAGAAGGCGATCGCGCTGCTCGAAGCTTCGTTCCCGCTGGCACGCTGGCAGTTCCTCGTCGCCTCGCAGCTGCACGGGCAGATCGGCTCGCTGCTCTACATCCAGAAGAAGTTCGACGAGGCGGAGCCTCATCTCGAGGCGTCCTTCGTGAAGATGTGGCCGGCGCGCGCGATGCTCGCGGCGCAACACTTCCGGCGCAAGGAATGGAAGGAGATGGAGGCCGTCTTCGACGCGGCCATCCGCGCGAACAAGGGCGAGTCGCTCCTGTACGCCGTCTACGCCTGGTGCGAGGACAAGCGGGGCGAGCGGAAGAAGGCGATCGAGGTGCTGCAGCGGGGCGCGGCGCAGGTGAAGTCGGACGACCGCCTGAAGACCCTGCTGACGCGCCTGCAGAACGACAAGCGGCTCAAGCTCGAGTCGTTCGGCGAACAGTGGTGGCAGTTCTGGTTGGAGACGCCGCCGATGATGCAGGGCCCGGGCGGCGCGTTCGGTGCGCGACAGGTGAAATGGGGGCGCAGGTAGGCGCTCGCCCGACCTCTCGGAAACGCGTGGACTTTTCCGCGGACCTTCGCGTCGCTACCTTGCCGGGGGGTCGTCTGGCCGGTACAGGTCTGTCGAGGGAGCGGTGGCGTGAACGTCCGGGTGGTGGGGGCGGGGGAGATCGCAGACGCCCTGCGCGACGCGCTCGCGCGGGCCGGTCTGCACGAGCGCGCAGGAATGCCCGCAGCGTTCGTCTGCACGGCGGACGACCTGCCTCGCGCCATCGCCATGCGGGAGCTCGCCCAGGCGACCGGTCCCTTGGTGGTGATGACCGCCGATCCGGCGACCGCGATCGAGGCTGGCGCCGACGATGCCGGCGGCAATCCCGACGAAGTGGCGCGCCGGGTGGCCGCTCGGCTGCGCGCGCCGCGCACCGCGCGCAGCAAGACCGGTCTGGTCGATCCGCCTGCCGGCGAGGAAGCGCCCGAGCCTCCGCTCGCCGCGTCCGGCAAGCGGCAGCGGCCGCTGGTCCTGGTGGTCGAGGACGACGAGGACGCGCGCGACGTGCTTCAGGAGCTGCTGCGCGACCAGTACGAGGTGGAGGCGGTCGGAGACGGCGAGAGCGCGGTCAAGCGCGCCAAAGACCTGTTGCCCGACCTCGTCCTGCTCGACCTGTTCCTTCCCGGGCTCGACGGCTTCGGCGCGCTCACCGGGTTGCGCCGCGACCCGAAGACCGCCGAGGTCCCGGTCATCTTCCTCTCGGCGCAGGGAGACGCGGAGACGAAGAGCCAGGGCCTTTCGCTCGGCGCCGCGGACTACCTGGCGAAGCCGTTCAGCGCGCAGGAGCTCCTCGCGCGGGTCGATCGTACGCTCAAGCTGACCGCGCAGAAGGAGCACTTCCGCGCGCTGGCGCAGACCGATGGGCTCACCGGGCTCCCCAACTTCCGCAGCTTCCATGCGCGGCTCGAGGAGGAAGTCGCGCGCGCCGACCGCTACGCGCACCCGCTCTCGTGCGCGATGGTCGACCTCGACGGCCTCAAGGACATCAACGACCGGCTCGGCCATGCCGCCGGAAACCGCGCCATCCTCGCGCTGGCGGACGCCGTCCGCGAAGAGCTGCGCGATACGGACTTCGCGGCGAGGTACGGCGGCGACGAATTCGTCGTTCTGCTGCCGCAGACCAGCGCGACCGCGGCGGGCCTCTTCGCCGAGCGGCTCCGGCGGAGGCTCCTCGAGGTCTCGCAGTCGGCAGGCCTTCCGGTGCGCGCGTCGATCGGCGTGGCTGCGCTGTCCGCGGACGAAGTGGGCGCGAACGATGCGGCCGAGGACCTGCTGCGGCGCGCCGACGAGGCGCTGTACAAGGCGAAGCGATCCGGTCGCGACCGCGTGGAAGTGGCGCACGTGCACCATTGACCCGGCAACTTCGCTCGGGTCGATCGCTCTGCCGGCTCCCCACCCTCTTCGATCCGGCGCCTTCGGCGCCTCCACAAGGGGGAGCTCGCTTCCCGTCGACCACGCAAGAGATCGCGGTCACGACCGTCCAGCGATGGGTTGCTTGGCGGAGGCTATGCCGCGCCGGTCGCTTTTTCTTCCGGCGGCTGGTCCTCGCCGTCGTCCTCGTCGTAGTCCTTCGGCCGCGGACCCTTCCCCGAATACCGGTAGAGCTTGTTGTAGAGGGTCTTCTCGCTGATCCCCAGGGCCTGCGCGGTGCGGGCCTTGTTGTTCTGCATCCGGCCCAGGCTGGAGAGGATGTACTCCTTCTCCACCTCGCGCAGCGGAAGGCCGAAGGGGAGCTTGAGATAGGCGCTCTCCCCTCCTCCCACCGCCATTTCGGCGGGAAGGTGCTCGATGTCGATCGCGGCGCTCCCGCAGAGGATGACTGCGCGCTCCAGCGTATTGCGCAGCTCGCGGATGTTTCCCGGCCAGCCGTACTCGGAGAGCACCTTCATCGCCTGCGGCGTCAGGCCCGCGAGCTTCTTGCCGCCCTCGCGGCCGAACCGATCGATGAAATGCTGCACGAGGAGCGGGATGTCGTCACGCCGTTCCTTGAGGGGCGCGAGCGGGATGTGGAACACGTTCAGGCGGAAGTACAGGTCCTCGCGGAAGCGGCCGCCCTTGATCTCCTCCTTCAGGTCGCGGTTCGTGGCGCTGATCACGCGCACGTCGACGCTGATCTCGCTCTTGCCGCCCAGCCTGCGCAGGCGCTCCTCCTCGAGCACGCGGAGGAACTTGGCCTGAAGCTCGATGGGGATCTCCCCCACTTCGTCGAGGAAGAGCGTGCCGCCGTCGGCGAGCTCCCAGGCCCCCAAGCGGCGCTGATCGGCGCCGGTGAACGCGCCGCGCTCGTGGCCGAACATCTCGCTCTCCATCAGGCCGGCGGGGATCGCCGAGCAGTTGATGGCGATGAAAGGCTTCTCGCGGCGCGGGGAGAGCTGGTGGATGGCGCGCGCGATCATCTCCTTGCCGGTGCCCGACTGCCCGGTGATGACGACGCTCGCCTTGCTCGGCGCGACCTTCTCGACCAGGTCCATCGCCTTGCGCATCGCGGGTGACTGGCCGACGAGGCCGACTCCGGCGTCCACCTGGCCCAGGCGGCGCCGCAGCACCTGCATCTCGTGCTCGGTCTGCCGCTTCTCCAGCGCGCGCTGGAGGATCACCTTGAGGCGGGCCGGATCGAGGGGCTTCTCGACGAAATCGAAGACGCCCTCGCGCACGGCCTCGACCGCCGCGTCGATGGTGCCCTTGCCGGTGATGATGATGACGGGTGTGTCGGGCGATTCCTCGCGCAGCGCGCGGGTGAGCGCAAGGCCGTCCAGCTTGGGCATGACCAGGTCGCTGATGATGACGTCGGGGTGCCGCTCGGCCGTGATCTTCAGGGCGTCGTGGCCGTCGCCCGTCTGCTCGACGTCGTAGCCCCAGCGCTGCAGCAACTCGCCGAAGACCTCGCGGGTGGACGCATCGTCGTCCACGACGAGGACGCGCGCCTTCAGGCTGCGGATGGGAGTTGTCTCGATGGGCATGGGGCGGCGGTTGCCTTACCTCGGATGGGCGAAAGAGAGCGAGAGGCGAGCGTGCGCCGCCGGTGCGAGGTCGGCCGACAGCTCGGCCGCAGCCTCGGACGCCAGGCGGCGCACCGCCTCCAGGTGCGGGGCCGCATCCTCGCGCCGCGGGGCGCCGCCTTCGCAGCGGAACTCGAGGCGGGCGCGCGGGCCGTCGGCACCCACCGCGATGTGCAGCGCGCCGTCGCGGGCCAGCGCGATGGCTGCGAGGAAAGCGTGGCAGACGAGATCGGAGAGGAAGGCGGGATCGGCCTGCACGGGCACGGAGGCGGGACCACGCTGCATCACCGCCACGCTCCCGCGGCGAGCCTCGGATCCGAACAGGAGCTGCGCGCGCGAGATCGCGGCGCCCAGGTCGGGAGGCAGGTGCGCGGGAGAGGCGAGATCGGAGAACGCCTTGAGCAGCGCGTCGACCCTGCCGATCCCGTCGCGCAGCGCCTGCACGTGGCGCTCGGCAGGGGCGCCCCCCCGCCCGCCTTCGCGCATCTTCTCCGCGAGCAGTTGCAGGTGCAGCACCATGTTGTGCAGCGGATTCTTGCCCTCGTGGGCGAGGGCCCCGGCGGCACGCTCGAGCAGCAGCGCACGCTCCGGGGACACCGCGGGGAAGGGAGAACTCGCCGCCACGCGCCGAGTAATTGGCCGCACGGGGCCTCAGGTCAAGCCTGACATGGCCGACTTTCCGTTGCCCAACGCTGCGCGTTGGCGCCCTTAGGGCGTCGTGACCTGCTCCGTCGACGGCCCGACCGCGCTGCCGCCGACGAGCACCAGCACGTTCTGTGCCGGT
>JBJMQJ010000446.1:0-5474 GCA_045802765.1 Myxococcales bacterium | reverse complement strand
GAACCGCCGACGCCTTTCTACAATCGGGCAAGATCCTGGCGCGCCAGACACGCGCGGCCGAGGCCCGGGTGGCCTTCCAGCGCTGCGCCGATTCCAAGGACGAGCGCGAGACGGGCATCGCCAAGGAGTGCCAGCGCCTGTTGCGCGAGCTGACTCCGTAGTCGCCCCAGGGCGGCGGTGTGCTACGTAGCCCCCGTCTGGCGGCGCTAGCTTTCGCAGCGCGGCCGTTCTTGCATCCACACCGTGGATGCTCTTGCGACTACATTGGGGCGGTGGACACGCGGGCGGAGCGGCTGGCGGCGATCGTGCTCCGCACGGTCGCGTACGGGGACAGCGACGTCATCGCGCACCTGCTCGTGCGCGGCCGGGGCAGGGTATCCGCCTTCGCGCGCGGAGCGCGCTCGAGCCGCCGCAGGTTCGGCGGCGCTCTCGAGCCGTTCCAGCTGGTCGAGGTGCTGCTCGCCGAGCGCAGCGGCCAGGAGCTGTGGATGCTGCGCGAGGCGGCCGTGGCGGAGGCGTACGCGGGGTTGCGCGAAGATCTGCACCGCATCGCGCATGCCGGGTACGCGGCCGAGCTGGCGCACGAGCTGTCGCGCCCGGCCGAGCCCGCGGACGAGCTGTTCGCCCTCGTCGCGGAGTTCCTCCACCGCCTCGCGACCGGACCGGCGACGAGCGCGCGGCTGCGCGCGCTGGAGCTGCGCGCTCTGGCGGCGGCGGGGCTCTCGCCGGAGCTGTCCGCCTGCGCGCGCTGCGGCTCCTTGGTTCCCTGGGGCAAGGCCGCCTTCGATGCCGGCGCCGGCGGCCTCGCCTGCGGGCGGTGCGCCCATCCGGGGGCGCTGCTCCTCACCAGTGGAGCGCGCGCGGCCCTCTCCCAGCTGCAGCGCGCCGGCCTCTCCGCGGCCGACGCCCCGCTCTCGGCCGACGGCAGCGGCCGGCCTGCGGATGCGCGCGCCTTCGAGGAGGCTTGCGCGCAGGCGGCGCGGCCGCTCGCGGCATTCCTGCTCCACCACCTGGGGCGGACGCCGCGCAGCGCCGTCTTCGCGCAGCAGGTGGGAGCTCCGCCCTAGCCGTCCTACACCGCGTCGCGCGCAACGGTGCGCGGGTGGGGCCTAAAGTCCCGCCGCGGCGCGCCGATACCTGCCCTGGGAGGTCGGCATGGCTCGCGTCAGCAACGTCGTGCTGCTCAACCAGCACCCCGTGGAGCAGGCGCTGCTGCGGTACTTCCTCTCCAGCGAGGGTGTCGCGTCCACCTCGCTCAGCCCGCGCGCCGGGCTCGACGCGCTCGCCGCCATGGCGCCCGATCTGGTGATCGCCGATGCGGCGGGAACGCACGGCTGCGCCCAGCTCCGGGAGCGGCTGCCCGAAGCGCGCATCGTCGCGCTGGCCGAGGCCGGCGACGTGGAGGGAGCGGACGCCGTCCTCCGCCGGCCGCTCGATTTCCACCGCCTGAACCGCGACCTGCGCCCGCTCCTGGAGCGCGCCGGCGGCGCCGCCGCCGGGCGGATCCGCAGGCGCGTCCTGCTCGTCGACGACGACACCGACGTGCTGGCGGTGACGCGCAAGGCGCTGGAGGCGGCGGGCTGCTCGGTCACTTGCATCGCCGATCCCAGCGAGGTGCTTCGGGCGCCGCCGGGCGGCGGCTACGACCTGGTCCTGCTCGACCTGGTGATGCCCGAGGTCGACGGCCTGGATCTCTGCTACCTCTTGCGGCAGCGCTACGGCGAGGACCTCCGCATCTGCATGATCACCGCCGCCACCGACCCGGAGGCGGTCAAGCGCGCCGCGCGGTATGGCGCGGACGGGTGGCTCACCAAGCCGATCCGGAAGGCCGACCTTCTCGCGCTGGTGGGCGTGGGCGAACGCGGCGCGCCTGTCGCCGATGGCGGCGCGATCGCGGTGCCGGCGCCGCTCACGCCGCAGCCCAGCGCCGCTCCGCGCCGTCCGCACGTCCTGGTGGTCGACGACGACCGCGACGTCCTCGAGTACTGCCGCGCCGTGCTGGCCGGGGCGGGTGCGGTGGTCGACGCCATCCAGGATCCCTCCACGTTCCGCGAGGTGCTGCCCCCCGGCGGCTCCTACGACCTGGTCCTCATCGACATCTTCATGCCCGGGATGGACGGCATCGAGCTGCTCCGCCGGTTCTCCGCCGACGTCCGCAACTGCGCCTCCAAGCTGTACGTGATCACCGCCGCCGACGACGAGGCGCTGCGCGCGCTGGCGAACCGCAGCGGCGCGGACGGGTACCTGACGAAGCCGCTCAAGCAGAAGGCGCTGCTCGAGCTGCTCGCCGCCTAGGGGGAAGGACGTCAACCATGGCGCGCATCCTGGTGGTCGACGACGATCCGGACATCCGCTTCGTGGCGCGCCTCGCGCTCAAGCGGGGCAAGCACGAGGTCACGGTCGCCGAGTCGGGCCGCGCGGCGCTGGCGCATCTCGACTCGGGCGCCGCCTGCGATCTGATCCTCTGCGACCGGATGATGCCCGGGATGAGCGGGGTGGAGACCCTCGCCGAGGTGCGCCGGCGCCGCGCCGGAGTGCCCTTCGTCTTCCTCACCGCCAAGGCGCAGAAGGACGAGATCGAGGAAGGACTGCGCCTCGGCGCCAGCCGCTACTTGACGAAGCCCTTCGAGCCCGCCGAGCTGCTCGGCGAGGTGAACAGCATCCTCGGCCAGTGAGCGCGACGCGTCCCATCCCGCTTCCGGGCTCCCGGCCCGCGCCCGCTCCGCCTCCGCGCACCCTGGAGGAGCTGGAGGAGGAGCGCGAGCGCCTGGAGGCCACCGTGCGCGCCCTGCGCGGAGCGCTGCGCGTGGTCGAGAACGTCTCCAGCGCGTTCCAGCGCGAGCGCATCCTCGCTGCCGTGACCGACGCGCTCACCCGGAGCCTGGGGGCGGCGGCGGCGCGCGTCTGGCTGGTAGGTCCCGGCGACAGCTGCGGCACCTGCGAGCTGGCCGACCGCTGCCACAACCGCAAGAGCTGCCTCCATCTCGTCGAGCATGGCGGACTGGGACCGCTCGACCGCGTCCTGCGGCGGGTCCCCATCGGCGATTTCTCCGTCGGGCGCGTCGCGGCGCAGGGCGGCATGATCACCTCCGACCGGCTGCACGAGGAGCCGGGGCTCGCCGACCCCGACTGGGCGCGGATCGAGCGGCTCAAGTCGTTCGCCGGGCATCCGCTCACCCACGAGGGCCGCCTGGTGGGCGTGGTGGCGATGTGGAGCCGCGAGCGCTTGCGCGACGAGGTCCTCGAGGCGCTGCGCATCCTCGCCCGCCACGCGGCGACCGCCATCGCCGGAGCGCAGCTCATCGCGGACGTCCGCGCCGAGAGCGAGAAATCGCAGGCCGCCACCCGCCAAATCGAGGCGCTGGTGCAGGCCTCGCGCAGCGGGATCCTGCTGGTCGACCGGCACTCGCGCGTCGCGTTCGTCAACTCGGCATTCCGGCGGCTCTTCGGGCTGGACGGCCACGAGCTGACCGGCTGGCCGGTGGCGGCGGTGGAGGCCTCCGTCAAGCCGGTCCTGGGGAAGCAGGCGCTGCGCGGCGAGGATCGCGAGCTGGAGGTGCAGCTGCCCGGAGAGCCCAAGCCGCGCGTGCTCCGCGCGTACTCGGCGGACGTGGCCGGGACCACGGGCGAGCCGATCGGATGGATGGGCGTGTTCGACGACGTGACCCGCGACCGCGAGGTCGATCGGATGAAGAGCGAGTTCATCTCCACCGTCTCGCACGAGCTGCGCACGCCGCTGACCAGCATCAAGGCTTCGATGGCGCTCCTGCTCGACGGGCAGACGCCGCTGGACGAGGACGCGGCCGAGCTGGTGGAGGTCTCGAAACGCAATGCCGACCGCCTGGTGCGGCTGGTCAACGACATCCTCGACGTGAGCAAGATCGAAGCGGGGCGGCTGCAGCTCGACCTGCAAAAGCACGAGGTCGCTCCGCTGTGCGCCGAGGCGGTGGCCGGCATCGATGGGTTCGCGAAGAAAGTAGGCGTCGGCGTACGGACGACCATTTCGCCCGGGCTTCCGCGGGTGCGCGCCGACTGGGACCGGGTGGTGCAGGTGCTGACGAATCTGCTCTCCAACGCGCTCAAGTTCTCCCCGCGCGGCAGCGAGGTCGAAGTGGTCGCCTCACCTCGCGGGCGCGGTGTCCTGTTCGCCGTGCGCGACCGCGGTCCGGGAATTCCGCCCGACTTCGTCGACAAGCTGTTCACCCGGTTCGCCCAGTCGGACCGCGCCAAGCGCGAGCAGGAAGGAACGGGGCTGGGCCTCGCCATCTGCCGCGCGCTGGTGCTGGCGCACGGCGGCGAGATCTGGGTTACGAGCGAGCCCGGGCATGGGGCGTCCTTTTTCTTCACGCTCCCAGGCGCCTCCGGGTAGCCTTAGGATTCCTCATGGCCGCCCGCGAAGAACAAGAGGCCGCGCAGGCGGCCGAGGAACCGCTCGACCGCGAGCTCCTCGAGCACTATCTCGCCGGCGCGGGAGAGAAGCTCGCCGCGCTCGAGGCCGCGCTCGCGGCGGGACGCAGCGGCGAAACCGGAGCGCGGGAAGCGCTGCGGCGAGCCCTGCACAAGCTCGCGGGGAGCGCCGGCACCTACGGCTTCACCGTGCTGGGAGCGCAGGCGCGAGCCCTGGAGATGCGCGTCCAGTCGGCGGACGAGCCGCTGCCCGAGGATCTCCTGCTCGACACCGTCGCCTTCCGGCGCGAGCTGGAGGACACCTTCGAGGAGGCGCGGTCGAGGCTTTCGGGGGGATCTCCGCCGCCGCTCTCCGCGATCCGGCAGAAGCTCGTCGTCGCCGTGATCGGCGGCGGATTGGAAGATCCCGTCGGCGAGGAGCAGGCGCACGCCGTAGGGGTGGCGCTCGCCCGGGCGGGCACGCACCTCGTCTGCGGCGGCCTGGGCGGCTGCATGGCCGCGGCGGCCCGCGGCTACCGGGAGGGGAGCGGCGAAGGCATCGTCCTCGGCATCCTGCCCGGCGCGTGGCGCCACGAGGCGAACCCCTGGATCGACCTTCCCATCCCCACCGGCGTCGGCGATGCCCAGTCGGCGCTCGTGGCCATGGCCGTGGACGGCGCCATCGTCGTGGGAGGCGGCGGCGGGACGCTCAGCGAGATCGGGCTGCTCTTGCGCGACGGCAAACCGGTGGTGGCGCTCCCGCACACGGGCGGCGCCGCCGAGATGGTTGGCGGCCGCAAGCTCTACAAACACGAAGTCCTCGCGGCCTCCTCGCCCGACGAAGCCGTCACGAAGCTCCTCCGCGCCCTCTCCGAACGCCCCAACCTCGCCAAACGCTGACAAACCAATTTCACCACGGAGCTCACGGAGATTCGGTTTTTAGAACAAAAACTCCGTGTGCTCCGTGGTGTGATCGTTTTGGCTGTCAGGGAGAGATGGCTTTCCACATTTCCAGCGCGGCGACGGCGGGATTCGCCGCGCCGAGGATGCTGCGAGTACAGGCCACGCCGTGGGCGCCGGCGTTCACG
>JBJMQJ010000445.1:0-3501 GCA_045802765.1 Myxococcales bacterium | reverse complement strand
GTGGTGCTCGACGCGATCACGCAGGCGCCGCTCCCTGGCGCCCTGATCACGGCGCGCGGCCCGGCGTTGATGGGCGAGCAGAGCGCCGTGACGGACGACGCCGGCGCATTCGAGATGACCATGCTCCCGCCGGGCACGTATGCGCTCGCGGTGCAGCACGAAGGCTTCCTGCCGTTCTCTCCGGAAGGCGTGGTCGTCAAAGGGCGCCGCATCAAGGTCCAACTGCTCTTGATGCCAGAGCCGCGCGCCGAGCCGCCCGCTCCGCCTCCGGTGGCGGTCGAGTTCGACGACGCCAGGATGAGCGGCCTCGCGATGATCTCCGGCCCGGAGCCCGAGTACACGCAGGAAGCCGTGGAGCGCGGCGTGCAGGGCCAGATGACGGTCCGGTGCGTGGTCGCGCACGACGGATCGGTGCGCAACTGCCGCGTGCTGAAAGGACTTCCCTTCATGAATGCTTCGGTTGTCGAAGCGCTCGAGCGCCGCCGCTACCAGCCGGCGACGCTGCAGGGAAAGCCCGTCGACGTGTACTACACGTTCAACTTGCGGCTGGCGCTCCCGCAGTAGCTGGGCGCCGGTAGACCGGCCGCGGGATCGTTGCTACAGCGACACAGGTGCATCCCGTCGCCCTCACGCGGACGCTGCGGCGAGCGGCGCGAATCGCGGCTGCGCTCTTGCTCGCCGCTTGCGGCTCCGACTCTCCCGCTCCGACGGGAGCGTTTCCGGCTGCGTGCCACGGCCCGCTGCTGCAAAACGAGACGTTCTTCCCCAACGCCGAGGTGGAGCCGTTCCTCGCGGTCGACCCAGCGGATCCGGTCCATCTCGTCGGCGTCTGGCAGCAGGACCGGTATTCGGGTGGCGGCGCTCCCGGCCTGCTCGCAGGCGTCTCCTTCGATGCCGGCAACACGTGGGCGAGCTCTTCCGCCCCGTTCTCCCACTGCACCGGCGGGAGCGCGGCGAACGGAGGCGATTATCAGCGCGCAAGCGACCCCTGGGTGGCGATCTCGCCGGATGGCACCGCGCACCAGCTTGCCCTGACGTTCGACGTCGGCGCGAGCGGGGGCCACCGGGCCATCCTGGCCAGCCGCTCGACCGACGGCGGCCGAAGCTGGAGCGCGGCCCAGACGCTGCAAGGCGATTCGGACCCTTTTTTTGCGCTCGACAAGGGATCGATCACCGCCGACCCGCGGAACCCGTCGCTCGTCTACGCGGTGTGGGACAGGCTCACCAACCAGGACGTCTCCAACTCGCCTCTGGCGCACGGCCCCGCTTGGTTCGCCCGCTCCACCGACCGAGGCGTCACCTGGGAAGCCGCCCGGAATATCTACGATCCCGGCGCGGATGCGCAGACCATCGGCAATGTGATCGCCGTGCTCCCCGACGGCACGTTGCTGAACGCCATGTTGGTCCTCACCACGGTGAGCGTCACCACCGCGATCCAGGCCGAGCTGAAGGTGCTTCGCTCGGTCGACAAAGGCGCCACCTGGAGCGTTCCGCCCGTCACCGTGAGCCCGGTGCACAACGTCACGCTCCGCGATCCGAAGACGAACCGGCCGGTACGGACGGGCGGCGGGGTGCCTTCGATCGCCGTCGACGCATCGACGGGCAAGGTCCACGTCGTCTGGGAGGACTCGGGCGACGGTGCGCGCAACGGCGTCGCGCTCGCCACGTCCGCGGACGGCGGCCTGAGCTGGTCGCCGCCGGTGCGGGTGAACCGCGCGCCCGCCGCGCCGGCGTTCACTCCGGCGGTAGCCGCCGGCGGCGGCAAGCTCGGCGTCGCCTACTACGACCTGCGCGACGACGTCCCGGGCGACGCGTCCCGCTTCCTCGCCTCTTCCTGGCTCGCCGTCTCCGCCGACGGCGGCGCGACCTGGCAGGAGAGCGCGCTCGCCGGGCCCTTCGACCTGCAGACCGCGCCGTTCGCGCTGGGATACTTCCTCGGCGACTACCAGGGCCTGGGCTGGGATGGGACTGCTTTCCTCTCCTTCTTCGCAGCCGCCAACTCGGGAGATTTCTCCGATCGCACGAGCCTGCTCTTCCGGCGCGTCCCGGCGCCCTGACCCGACCACGGCGTCTCCCCTTCACGCACATCAAGCCCCGCGGGAAAGCGCCGATCGATGCCGGTGGAGGCATCGCATGCCGAACGAGCGCTACGGCGCCCGCGTCGAATTCACTTCGGGCCTGTCCGATCGGCTGGCGCGCATCCGCTGCGCGCTGGAGCAGCTGCGCCAGCGGCCGCACGATTGCGGCCTGTTCAAGGAGACGCGCAACTCGGTGCATGAGCTGGCCGGGACGGCGGGATCGTTCGGCCTCGACGAGCTGAGCGACATCGGCCTGCGGGTCGAGCAGGCGCTGCTCGCGTGGCATGCGCGGGGCGCAGCGCCCGCCGCTTGGGCCGCCGTCGCGGACGCCGACGCGTCGCTGGCGGACTTCGAGGATCGCCTGACCCCGCCCTCGCCCGCCGCCGCCTGGCGGGTCGTCCGCGCGGGGTTGTAGGCGCCTACCAGCTCGCGCCGCGCTCGAGCAGCGCGCGGGCCATCGCTCCGTCGACCGGGGGCGAGAAGAAGAACCCCTGCGCGGCGCCGCAGCCCACCTCGCGCAGGAAGCCGAACTGCTCCGCCGTCTCCACGCCCTCCGCGATCACGTCCTTTCCCAGCTCGCGCGCGAGCGACACGATGGTGCGCACCAGCTCGGGCGCCTGGCCGCGCGGCGATCCGCCGCTGAAGAGCGACTTGTCGATCTTCAGCGAGTCGAGCTGGAAGCGGTAGAGCGCGTTCAGCGACGAGTACCCGGTGCCGAAGTCGTCCATGTACAGCTTCACCCCGCGCGCGCGGAGCTGCGCGAGCCGCACCGCGGCCTGCTCGCTGAACTGGAAGGTGCTCTCGGTCAGCTCCAGCACGAGGTCGCGCGGCTGCAGATCGTTCGTCTCTAGCACCTTGTCGATGTGCTCGAGCAAGTCGTTCTGCAGGAGCTGCTTGGAGGACAGGTTCACGTTGAGCGTCAACGGATTGGCCGGTGCCGCTCGCCGACATTCCTGGAACTGCTGCCCCGCCTGATCGAGCAGCCAGCGCCCGATGGGAACGATGAGGCCGGTCTCCTCGGCGAAGGGAACGAAGTGCTCGGGCGAGACGAGCCCCCGCTTCGGGTGCGCCCAGCGGATGAGGGCCTCGAGGCCCTGGATGCGCCCGCTCGCCACCTCGACGATGGGGAGGTAGTGCACGCGGAATTCCTCGCGCACCAGCGCACGCCGCAGATCGGCCTCCAGGTCCAAGAGCTGGGGCGCCCGCTCGCGCATGGTGGCGTCGAACAGGACGGTGCGGGCGCGACCCTGCGCCTTCGCGCGGTACATGGCCGTGTCCGCGTCGAGCATCAGGTCCTCCGGCCGGGTGTAGGTCGGGGCGGAGAGCGCGATCCCGATGCTCGCGGTGGCGAACACCTCGTGACCGGAGATGGCGAAGGGTTTGGTGGTGACCTGGTGGATGCGGTCGGCTACCACGGTGGCGT
>JBJMQJ010000444.1:0-9352 GCA_045802765.1 Myxococcales bacterium | reverse complement strand
GCACTCCGCGCGCGCGGAGCTGCGCGAGGCGCGCGGCGGCCTGGTCGTTGAACTGGAACGCGCTCTCGGTGAGCTCCAGCACCAGATCGCGCGGCTGCAGATCGTTGCTCTCCAGCACCCTGTCGATGTGCTCGAGCAGGTCGTTCTGCAGGAGCTGCTTGGAGGAGAGGTTCACGTTCAGCGTGAGCGACCCGGCGCGCGCCGCGCGCCTGCATTCCTGGAACTGCTGCCCCGCCTGATCGAGCAGCCAGCGGCCGATGGGAACGATGAGGCCAGTCTCCTCGGCGAAGGGAACGAAGTGCTCGGGCGAGACGAGGCCGCGCTTCGGATGCGCCCAGCGGATGAGCGCCTCGAGCCCCTGGATGCGCCCGCTCGCCACCTGGACGATGGGGAGGTAGTGCACGCGAAATTCCTCGCGCACCAGCGCCCGGCGCAGGTCGGCCTCCAGGTCCAGGAGCTGGGGCGCGCGCTCGCGCATGGTGGCGTCGAACAGAACGGTGCGGGCGCGACCCTGCGCCTTCGCCCGGTACATGGCGGTGTCCGCGTCGAGCATCAGGTCTTCCGGGCGGGTGTAGGTCGGCGCGGAGAGCGCGATCCCGATGCTCGCGGTGGCGAAGACCTCGTGGCCGGAGATGGCGAACGGCTTGGTGGTGACCTGGTGGATGCGATCGGCCACCACGGTGGCGTCGTTTGCCTCGCGCACGTCGTCGAGCAGGATGGTGAACTCGTCGCCGCCCTGGCGCGCCAGCGTGTCGCCCTCGCGCAGGCAGGTGTGCAGGCGCGCGGACACCTGCACCAGAAGCTCGTCGCCGGCGGCGTGTCCCAGCCCGTCATTCACCGCCTTGAAGCGATCGAGGTCGAGGAACAAGACGGCGAAGCGGTAACCTTCCCGCCGCCGCGCCCGGGAAAAGGCGCGCTTCACCAGGTCGAGGAATAGCGCCCGGTTGGGCAGCCGCGTGAGCGGATCGTGGAGCGCGTCGTGCAGCATGCGATCGGCGACCGCCTTGCGCTGCGTGACGTCCATGAGCGAACCGGCGACCCGCACCGGCTTGCCGCTGCGGTCCTTCGCCGCCGCGCCGCGAGCGAGCACCCATCTCCAGGAGCTGTCCCGGTGGAGCAGCCGGTGCTCGTTCTCGAACCGCTCGCTGCGGCCCTCCACGTGCGCGGCGAACGCCGAGTCGAAGTGCTCGCGATCGGCCGGGTGGATCCGGTCGGTCCACGCGGTCGGCTCGTCGCCCAGCTGCGCTACTCCGGCGATGGCGCGCCAGGAGTCCGACACCCACAGCCGTTTGGTGCGCAGGTCCCAGTCCCAAGCGCCGTCTCCGCAGGCCTCCAGCGCCAGCGCGAACCGATCGCGTCCCGCCAGCGGCTCCTGCACCAGCGCCGCCAGGCCCGCCACCGAACCGCGCCGATCGCGCAGCGGCACGACCGTCCACTCCCAGGTCCACTCCTCTCCCGCCTTGGTGGCGCCGGGACGCAGCCAGCGCTGCGGTTCCCCGCGCGCGATGAGCTCGCGCAGCTCGTCCCGCGCCGCCGTCCGGTCCGCCTCGGGGAAGACGAGAAGTGCCGCGTCGCGGCCCACCGCGTGCGATGCCGGGTGCCCGAACAGCCGCTCGGCGCCCGCGTTCCAGGAGGTCACTTCGAGCGCGGTGTCGCAGACCATCACTCCGAAGGGCGCCTGCTCGAACAGCCGGTGCATCGAGCGGGAAAAGGCGGGCCTCGCTGCCGGCGAGACGCCCCGCTCGGTACGGACCGAGTGGCGCTGCGCCAGGTCGGCGAGCAGCGCCAGCGCGCGCTGCAGCGCCTCGCGGTCCTGGTCGCCGCGCCGGTACTCCGCGTCGATCTCGCGGAGGAGCTTCTCCATCCGCGGCGGCGCTTCGGATCTCGAGCCGAAGTGCGCGTCGAGCTGGCGGCGCAGGAGCCGGTGCATGCTCATCCCGGAGGATGCCGGCCGGGGCCGGGCGCGGGCCGGGCGATGAGGAAGCCCTGCACGAAGTCGGCGCCGCGGGCGCGCGCCCACTGCAGCTCGGCGCGGTGCTCCACGCCCTCGACGATGGTGCGGATGCCCAGGCCGCGTCCGATCTCGAGCAGCTTGCTGGCGATGAGGTCCTTGACGGGATCGCGGTGCACCTCGCGGATCAGCTCGCGGTCGAGCTTGATGAAGTCGGGCCGCAGCCGGTGCACCAGCGTGAGCGTCGACCAGCCGGCGCCCAGGTCGTCGAGCGCCACGCGGAAACCGTCGCGGCGGTAGCTGTCCAGGACGCGCTTGAGCTGCGCGGCATCGCCGATCCGGTCGGCCTCGATCACCTCGAACACGAAGCGGTCGTGCTGGAGCCCGGCGGCGTCGATGGCGGCGACCGTCGCGCGCAGGCAGCTCTCGGCGTCCTCCATCATCCCGGGCGAAAAGTTGATGAAGACGGTGACGTTCGCGTCGAGCAGCGCCGCCTCGCGGATCGCGGACCGGCACGCCGCCAGGTCCAGCTCGGCCATGAGCCCGGCTTCGCGCGCAAGCTGCAGGATGACGAGCGGCTCGAGCGGCCCGCCGTCCGGACCGGTGCCGCGCAAGAGCGCCTCGTGCGCGAAGATGCGCGAGATGTCCACTGCGTGCACGATGGGGTGGAAGTGGCTGGTGATCCGCCCGTGCTCGAGCTGGTCGATCAGCCAGCCGGTCTGCGCCAGGACGTGCAGCTCGTGCAGGCTCGCGACGCGTCCGAAATCGTCGAGGGAGGGCGCTTGATCGCCCGGGAGGAACAGCGCGCGCATGCGGCGCGTCCCCGGAGGCGAGATGCCGGCGCCGAGCTCCAGCAGGCACCCGTCCAGCTCGCCCTCGCCCATGGTGACTCGCACGCACGAGGCGGACAGCTCGATCTTGCGGCGGCCGGTGCGCAGGAGGCGGAGACCGAGCGCGCGCAGGCCCGCGTCGGGGAACCAGAGGTAGAGGACGCCTCTTTCGGTGGCGCGCGGCGACGGCGATTCGAGGAGGATCGGACGAGGCTGTCTGTTCGGGAGGTGCGCCGCCACCGCAGATCACCCTACCCCGCGAGATCGAGCGTGCGCAACAAAACAAAAGCGCTGAGATTCAGCGCGCCAGCGGACTGCCGGAGCGCAGCTGCTCGACGGCTGCGCGCACCTCCTCGGCGTCCGGAGCGGCAGGGTCAAGCTCCAGGTAGCGCTCGTAGGCGGCGACCGCCAGATCGTCGTCCTGGTGCGCCCGGTAGGCGTCGCCCAGGCGCCGCGCCGCGGCGGGCACCGGCGGGTCTTGATCGAGCGCTTCGCGGAACGCCATGAGCGCTTCGAAAAACCGCCCTTGCTTGAGCGACTCGTCGCCCATCTGGAGCTTGGCCCGCGCCGTGGCCGCCGCGTCCGCCGGGGCGACATGCCTGCGCAGCTTGCGCACGGGGCGCGAAGCCGGCTCTGCGGAAGGGCCGCCCGCCGCCGGAGCTGCGCGCGCGGGAGGTCGAGGATCGACGACCGCGGGCGCCGCCCGGGTATCCACTGCCGGAAGCGGGATCTCCGGCACCAGCGCAGCGGGCGCAGGGACCGCGACCTGGGAGGGGCGCGACGGTTCGCGGTCCAGGAGGACTCCTGCGAGCAGACCCAATCCACCCGCCGCGACGAGCGGGAGCCAGCGCGGAGGCCTCCAGCGCACCACCGGTGCGGGAGGTTCGGTGATCCGCGCCGAAGGATCCGCCGCGGGCGCGGCCTCCGCGCGCGCCTCCGCACGGCGAGCCGGCGGGCCCGCGCTCGTTCCGCGCAGCTGCCGCGCCTTGGCCACCAGGGCGGCGATCGCCATCCGCCGCTCCACTTCCGTCGGAGGGGGCGTGCCCGAGAGGAGCAGGTCGAGCTCGAACGCGTCGCGCAGGTGCCGCACCGTGGGGAACCGCTCCGGCGCGCTCTCGGCGGCCCCCGCGAGCGCCAGAGGCGCCTCGACCCCCGCCGCGCCGAAGAGCGCGGCTGCGAGGCGGCCGGCGGCGCGGATCGCCTCTGCCGGCTCCGGCGACGCCGCCGCACCGTCCGACGGGAAGGTGAGGGAACCGTCCTCGCCCAGCACCGTGGTCGCCGCGTCGGGCACGATCCGCGACTCGGCCGCGAGGCGAAGGACCTCGAGGAACACCGCCACCGCCTCGTGGCGCACCAGGGTGCCCGCGGACGACGCGCGGCGCATGGCCTGGTCGAGAGTCAGCTCCTCTCGCCCTTGCATGGACCTCCAGTGTACGCGACCCTGTGGGCGCGTCGCCAAATCTTCCGAATCGAGGCGTCGCGCGGGCAATCCAATCGGAGCTTCGACTCCCCAAGGAGGCGCATCATGGTCCGTGTCGCGCTAGCCGTCCGGCTGCTGGCAAAGGCTGGGAAGGAAAACGAAGTCGCCAAGTTCCTCGAGGGCGCGCTGCCGGCGGCGCAGGCCGAGTCGAGGACGCCGGTCTGGTTCGCGCTGCGGTTCGGTCCGCGCGAGTTCGGCATCTTCGACGCTTTCCCCGACGACGCCGCCCGGAAGGCCCACCTCTCCGGCCAGATCGCCGCGGCCCTGATGGCGAAGGCCTCCGAGCTGCTTGCCGAGGCGCCGCGCATCGAGCAGGTGGACGTGCTCGCCGCCAAGGTGACGAGCTAGCTCTCGTCCTGGAGCGGTCCTTCCTTGGCCTCGCGATAGGCTCGTGGGAGGCCGGGGCCGAGGAAGAAGCCGTCGAAAGCGCGCGCTTTCCGCTCGTCGCCCTTGGCGAATTGCTTGCGGAAGCGCTCCACGTCCAGCTTCTTGCGCGCCTCGTCCAGGCTGAGGCCCTCCTTCGCCGCGGCGCGCACCTGGGAGCTGACCGATTCGAGCGTGTCCGCGACGAGGGCGAGATAGGCCTTGTCGTGCATGACCGGCCCGTGCCCGGGCACGATGGCCGCCGCGTCGATGGCGATCAGCTTGCGCATCGTCGGGCCCCATTCTCCGATGAACGATCCGAAGGCGTACGGCGCGGGATGGACGACCAGGTCCCCGGTGATCAGCACCTTGGCGTCGGGGACGTACACGACCGCGTCCCCGGCGGTGTTGCCGCGCCCGAGAAAGAGGACCTGCACGTCGCGGTCGCCCAAGTGGATCGTCAACCGATCCTCGAACGTCACGGAGGGCGGCGTGGTCTTCGCTTGCGCGATGTCGGGCTGCATCAGCTCCAGCTCGCGCGCAGCCTCCTCGAACATGGCTCGCTGGCGATCGGTCAGCGCGGCGCCGGACGGCGCCTTGCCCGAGGCGAGCATCTCCCGCGCCTGCTGCAGCTGCTTCCGCATGATCGCGACCTCGTCGCGGCTGAGCTCGTTGTCGAACTGGCGCGCCGTCGCCGAGGTGCTGACGATGGCGACGGCCGGGAACGCCTCGCGGTAGACGGCGTTGCCGCGGATGTGATCGCCGTGCCAGTGCGTGTTGACGAGGTAGCGGACCGGCGCATTGGACAGCGCGCGGATCTCGCCGATCATCCGGCGCGTCGCCGAGGGGTAGTGGCCCGAGTCGACCACCAGAACGCCTGCCTCGCCGATCACCGCGACCGAATTGCCGCTCACCATCGGCGTATCGGTTCGCAGCGGCATGAACGCGTAGATGCCGTCGGCGACTTTGACCGTGCGGTACGCGGTGAGCGCGTCGCGAGCGCCTTGGTCAGCGGGTTCCGCCGCGAGAACCGACGGCGCAACGACGGCGAGCAGCAGGGCACACCACCCGTTGCGCATGTCCACCTCCCGGACAGAGCCCGCGAACGTCGATTCTGACGCGCACCGGAAGCTCTTATTTCGCCGGCTGCTCGCGGCGGCTGCGCGCGACCAGCATGCGCAGCAAGAGGTCCTGATCCTGACCGAGGAAGCTCTCCTGGCGCGCCCAGAGCTCGCGCGCGTCCGCCGGCCTGCCCTGCGCGATCGAACCCAGCATGCCGGCGGCGACGAGGTACCGTCTGGACGGCGCTCCCAGCGCCGGCTCGGCCGCGAGCAGCTGGCGCGCTGCCGCCGCCATGCGGGCGCCGTCCCTGCGCCCGATGGCCTCGAGAAGAGCGATCCAGTCGCGATCCTGGGACGAGAAGTGCCGCGGGCACCCGGTGGACGAAAGGGCCCACCAAACGGCGTCCAGGTCGCCCGGGGTCAGGTCCGCGACCATCGCCTGCCCGACGCGCACCAGGCTGGTCAGGGGCACCGGGCGCCGCTCGCAGTCGCTCATCCACTCCGAGACGGCGCGGGCATGTTCGTGCAGCTCGGGCAGCGCGACGAGCTGCCTTCCCACCGACGTCCGGCCCAGCAGGACGTCGCGCAGCCACATCGCCTCGACCGCGCGCCGGGTGCCTTCGAAATACGAGGCTGCTGTCGCCGCGGTGACCGATCCGGGCATGGGAATGCCGGAGAGCAGCTCCACCGTGGGAAAGAGCTGCTTCTGGAAGAAGAGGAGCGGCTTGGCCTCCGAGGAGAGGAACCGGGCCCGGACGGCGTTCTGGTCGAGCACCGGGGCGAAGTCCGAGTTCATCGGCACGCGGATGGCGCTGGTCAGACCGTCCCAGGAAGCGCGCGTCCCCACCCGGCGCACCTCCAGATCCTGCAGGTTGCGAATGCCGATGCGCTCCAGGTCCTGCGCGATGGCAGGCGCCAAGAGCGGCGTCGCGTCGGGCAAGCCGAACCGTCCGGATTCCCGCGCCGCGATGAGGAGGTCGGCGTCGTTGGACGCATACGCGACGTAGTCACCGAAGTTCGCCTCCAGCGCCTGGAGGACGGAGACGACGAGCGGCACGTCGATCTCGTACATCTGGATCCACTGGACGAACACGCCCCCCGGCGCGAGATGCCGGCGCACCAACCGGTAGAACTCGTCCGAGAAGAGCCCGGCGACTCCGCTAACCCAGGGGTTGGACGGCTCGGAGAGGATCAGGTCGTACCTCTCCTGGCGGGTGGAGAAGAACGTCTTCGCGTCGTCGATGACGATGTGCGAACGGGGATCGACGTACGCCAGCTCGTTGCGCGGCCGGAAATGGCGGGCGGCCTCCACCATGACCGGCTCGATCTCGACGGTGTCGACCCGCGACAAGCGGGGATTGCCGAGCAGCGTGTGCGTGCTGAGGCCGGATCCGAACCCGACGCACGCTGCCGTGCGCGCCTGCGGATGCAGCGCCATGGCGATGGCGCTCATCATGATCATCGTCGGCTCGTCGGGATCCGGCGGCAGGTCCTTCGACATGGTCATTTCGGCGTCGGTCTTGCCATTGGTCCGGATGGCGAGCGTCTGCTTCTCCGGATCGCCGACGATGCTGACTGTCGCGGTCTTCCCGTCGCGGTGGAAGAAGATCTGCGGGCCGCCGGTGAATCCGTCCTCGCCGGCGGCGAGGACGTTGCCGTGGCGATAGACGCCGGACGCCATCTTGTGCGGATCGAGACGCGCGAGCGCGAGCGTCACCACGACCGCCAGGGCTCCGGCGGCGGTGAGCGCGACGGGGAGCGTGCGCGTCGCGAATGCGGCAGATGCGCTGAACAGCAGCACCGCTCCCAGCGCGACGTCGAGCGCGCCTCCCACGGCGAGCAGGTGCTTGAGCCCGAGGGACGGCAGCCCGACGTGAACGGCGAAGAACACGCCCGCGATCGCGCCCACGGTGTTGGCGGCGTACACCGAGCCGATGCTCGCCTCGCCGCGGCCGCCGCGCAGCAGGTGGAAGGTGATGAGCGGCAGCGTCGTCCCGGCGCAGAATGTGGCGGGCAGCATGATCGCCAGCGCGAGCCCGCTGCTCGCCAGGTTGAAGAGCGCGTAGCCCCGTTCCGTGCGGTGCAGGTGGAGCAGCAGCCAGCGCATGCCGTAGAACGTGCTTCCGTACGCGAACAGCGTGGCGAGCGCGGCGATGCCCATCGCGACCTGCAGGACGGCGAGCGCGCGCACCGGGCTCCCCAGCCGATCGATCCGGCGCTGGATCCACAGCCCGCCCAGGGCAAGACCGACGATGAACGCGCTCAGCATCAGCTCGAAGGAATGCGTCGACGAGCCGAGCACGAGCGACAGCATCCGGATCCAGGCCACCTCGTAGATGAACGAGGACGCGCCGGTGACGAACGCTACGCCCAGGAATGTGAGCAGGATCGCGTCGTGCCTCGCCTCGACCTGCGGCGCCTGCGCGGCGGGTGGCGCGTCGCGACGGGCGAGCGGCAGCACGGCGGCGGCCACGGCGAGGTTGATGAGGCCGGCGATACGGACCGTCCCCGGCAGGCCCACCGCACCGACGAGCACGAAGCCGCTCACCAAGACCCCGACGGCGGCGCCCAGGCTGTTCGTGAAGTAGAGCATCGCCAGCGAACGCCCCGGCCGGTCGGCGAACGCGCGCAGCACCCCGGCGGTCATGAGCGGGAACGTCATCCCGAGCAGGACGCACGCCGGCAGGACGAGCGCGGTCGAGAGACCCCACTTGAACGCGGTGATTGCCCAGGGAGATCCCGCCAGGCGCGGCAGGACGGTATCGAACGCGAGACCGGTCGCGGCGGTGAACGCCTCGTGGAAGACGAGGCCGAGGACCCCGATGGCGGCTTCGGTGAGCGCGTAGGCGGCGAGCAGGTTGCGCCAGCGGGGCGACCACCGGCTGGAGAGCCACGACCCTATCGCGAGTCCGCCCATGAAGAGGGCGAGGACCAGCGTCTGCGCGTACGCCGCGTGCCCGAGGAACAGCTTGAGATAGTGCGTCCAGATGGACTCGTAGATGAGGCCCGCGAAGCCGGACGCGGTGAACAGGGCGAAGAGCACACCACGGGCCCGTGGCGCGGCCGCCTGCGGCGGGGGCGCCGCGGGGCGCGGGCGCTCTTCAGGAACGGGGGCGCGCGACCCTCCACCGACGGCCGCGGTGGCACCCGCCGCCCTGCGACCAGACCGCTGGCTCATGCGACGACCGTAGCAGAGGAGACGGGGCACCGGCTCGAGAAACGAGCCGCCGGATGGCCACCGGCCGACCCTGCTAGTCTGCTCCGGCCATGTTCGAAGGATTCACGCTCGACCGCATCGACACCGGCGAGGCGGCGATCCGCGTCCGCCACGGCGGCAGTGGTCCGCCGCTCCTGCTCCTGCACGGCCATCCACAGACGCACGTGATGTGGCACCTGGTCGCTCCGCGGCTCGCGCGCGAGTTCACGGTCGTGGCGATGGACCTGCGCGGATACGGCGAGAGCTCGAAGCCCGAGACTACCGCGGACCACGAGCCGTACTCCAAGCGAGCCATGGCGCGCGATTGCCTCGCGGTGATGGAGCGCCTCGGGTTCACGCGATTCGACCTCGCGGGACACGATCGCGGCGGGCGCGTCGCTTACCGTCTCGCGCTCGATCATCCCACGCGCATCGGGAAGCTCGCCGTCCTCGACATCCTACCCACCGCCG
>JBJMQJ010000443.1:0-3966 GCA_045802765.1 Myxococcales bacterium | reverse complement strand
GGTAGGCGCTCCCGACCACCCCCACCGCGGCTTCGAGACCGTTACCTACGCGCTCGCCGGCGAGTTCGAGCACGAGGATTCGGCCGGCCACCGCGGAGTGCTCCGCGCCGGCGACGTGCAATGGATGACCGCCGGAGCGGGGATCATCCATTCGGAAATGCCCTCGCGCCGCATCCGCGACGAAGGCGGGCGGGTGCACGGGTTCCAGATCTGGGTGAACCTTCCGGCGCGCCTCAAGATGACGCGTCCACGCTATCAGGAGGTCCCCGCGGCGAAGATCCCGCAGGCAGTCAGCGCGGACGGCAAGGCGCGCGTGCGCATCGTGGCTGGTGAGGCGCTGGGCGCAAAAGCCGTGATCGACACGCGGACGCCCATCGTCTACCAGGACTGGTCGCTCGACGAGGGAGCCGACGTCACGGTTCCGGTGCAGCCCAGTCTGAACGCGCTGGCGTACGTGTTCGAAGGCTCGGCGCGCGTGGGCGAGCGCGAGGTGGCCGAGGGACAGCTCGGGGTGCTCGGGACGGGGGACGCAGTCCGCTTGAGCGGAGGCAAGGCCCGGTTGCTGCTTCTCGCGGGCGAGCCGCTAGGCGAGCGGGTGGTGCACTACGGTCCCTTCGTGATGAACAGCGACGAGGAGATCGTGCAGGCGGTCCGCGACTACCAGACCGGGCGGATGGGAGAGATCACCCGCACCGCGCGCCTCGACTGATCGACGCGCGGCCGGAAACGAACGGCCGCGAGTGACGCAAATGAAAAAGGGGCACGCCACCGGGGCGTGCCCCTTTCCTGCAACTGCGGAGCAGCGACTTAGAACCCGGCGAACTGGTAGCCGACGCCGCCGGTGACCATCATGAGGTCGCCGAAATTCCCGACGTCCTGCGCGTGCACGTTCAGCCGGAAGCTCCACTCCTTCCACTGGTACCCCGCGCCGACGCCCGCGCCGAACTTCAGCTGGGTGTCGCTGGCGCTCGTCGTGCCGCTCGAGACGCTGGCCATCAGGCCGAACGTGCCGACTTCGGCCGAGGCGAACAGGCCCTGGCGGTCGGTCTGCATGACGTAGTACTTCGCGCCGAGCAGCACCGGGATGGCGTGGATGTGCGAATCGACGCCCGCGATCGGGCTCTTGTCCAGGTGGTACTGGAAGCCAGCGCGGCCCGTCACGCTGAGCTGCTCCATCACGGGGTACTCGATCGTCAGCAGCGCGCCGGCGCCGATGCCGCTCACGTCGGAGTACGCGCTGCTCAGGGGAAGCGCGGACTCGATCTCGGCGCCGAGCATGACCTGGTGCGTGCTGCCCGCCAGCGCGGTGGAGCGGTGCGAAGTCTTGGCGTCGCCCGCACGCGCGGAACCCGCCAGACAGAGAATGATTGCTGCAGTCGTGATGACCTTGTTCATTCGTCCCTCGGAGCGGGCCGGACGCGAGATGCGACCGTGCGATCGCTCGGTTGCTCGCACCGTACGGGGGTTTGATGTCATTGATCAACAATTCAAACCTGTTCCAAACGGCGTCGCGATGCGGTTATCGAAGACATTATCGGTGGGGGCCCCACCCGCGCCCACCCCCGGGTGCGCGGCACCCGAAGCGCCCGCGTCCATGCACGTTTATCTCTACAGCGGCGTTGTATTGGAGGCGACGGCGACCGCCCTGAGCGAGCGGTGCGGAGCAGCTGGATACGCCTCAGCGGCGGCGAACGCCGGGCGCCGGACGGCGCGCAACGGGCTGCGCGAGGTGCTCCGCGCCGAATACAGTTCCGAAGCCCGCGAACAGCTCCGACATGAAGCGCGGCGTCCGCGGCGAGTCGTGCGGCGTCCGGCGCCGCAGCACGGCGTTGATCGGCTCGCCGCCCGCGCTTGTCCGCGCGTGGGGGCGGCGCAGGTTCATCGGCTCGCGCACCACCCCGTGGTTGGTCGAGTGCAGGACGAGCGCCGTTCCGTCGGCGAGCACTTCTTCGACGATGCCCACGTGCGTGAGTCGGTCGTCGAGCAGCCGGTTCCGGTTGCGGTCGTACGAATTGTCGAAGAAGACCAGATCGCCGGGCGTGGGGCTCCGCCGGCGGTGCAGGCGGCCGTGGCGCAGAACGTAGCGCCGGATGGCCTGCACTCCGTTGTCTCGAGGCGACGCCTCGGAATAGAGATCGACGCCCGCGGCGGAGTAGGCAGAGCGGACGAAAGTGGAACAATCGATGCCCTCGCGGCCACCCCGCTTGCCCAGCTCTGCCCTCGCGGCGGACAGCATGCGCTCGACGGGATCGACTCGTGGCGGGTCCGCGGGCGGGCTCGGCGGCGGGAGCGACGGTGCGGCGGAGGGGGCGAGCGTCGCCTGCGCGACAGGGACGGCGACCGGAGCCGCGACCTCGGCCTCGCGTTGTCCGGAACGCGACGAAGCGCAGGCGGCGGCGAGCGCAAGGAGCCCGGAGACGAGGGTCGGGCACCAATTCTGTTCGCGTGACGTTCGCATCGACGGGCCCGGTTTGCAGAGAGAGTGCCAGCAAGGTAATGGCGACCACCGGGTTCGCGCGAGGGGCAGGATTCCGTACATCCAGTGGTTGATGTCCCACTGCCTCGCAGCCTACGGTTCCGACGTGGCTTCTGGAGCAATGCGGGTGAGCGCCGAACGGCGCGGGTTCCTCGATCGGATCGCTGCCGCGTTCGTATCGTGGAAGCTGGACTTCCGCGTCGGGCGCGCCCGCCGCGCGGAGCGCGTCGCGCTGCGGGTCCTCGGCGGCGCGCTGGCCGGGTCGGCTGCCGTCGGCAGGCTGGTCGACGAAGTGCGCAGCCGGGGACATGCCGAGGACCACCTGCAGACCGCATTGCGCGCCTCGGTCGAGGAGGACCGCGCCGATTTCGCGACCGCCTCGGCACGCGCGCGCTTGTTCGTGGTCGTCCGCGGAGTGGCTGCCCGCGCGGTGCTGCGCGACCGGCTGCGCGCGGCCCGCCGCACCCGCGAAGAGAGCCGCGAGCGCCTGGGGAAGGCGGCGCTGGACGGCGCGGCCAACGTGTCCCGCGAAGCGTTCGTGCAGGATGCTCTCGTCCGCGCCCG
Organism: Myxococcales bacterium; assembly: GCA_045802765.1. Lineage (GTDB taxonomy): Bacteria > Myxococcota > Myxococcia > Myxococcales > 40CM-4-68-19 > VBKO01. Next base: position 926 of record JBJMQJ010000443.1, on the reverse strand, counting down.
CGACGCGCGCGCGCGCCTGTCCGCGTTGGTGACCGAGCGCGCCGCCCTGCTCGCTCCCTTCGGTGGATCGGCGTGGCCCGACTGGATGCACGGCGGCGGCCGGGAGATCTCCGCGTTCGCCGGCGCGTTCGTGCGCGTCCTGCGCGGCCAGTTCATACCCCGGCTTCCGGCGGTGGCCGCGGCAGCCGCGGGATGGTGGGTGGCAGGGATCTTCACCGAGTCGGAGCCGATCGCCGCGCTTCATTCCTGGGGCATCGGCCACGGACCGCGCTGGGCGGTCAGCACCGAGACCTTCGAGGCGATCCGCTTCTGGTTCCCCGTCGCCGCGGCGGCCATCTGCGCCTATCTCGGTCACCGCATCGGCACGACCCTGCGGGCGCGCTACGCTCCGCCGGCGCTCCAGTCACGTCAGTAGCGCTGGAACTCGCCGCGCGCGACGATCACCGCGCCGCCGGCCACCTCGACGCGCTCCACCCGGTCGGCCGACCCGATCACCCGGGCGCGCAGCACGGACGGACGCTGGATCTCGGCGCCCTGGCGGATCTCGATCTCGTCCCCGAAGGCGATTCGCCCGTGCCGGGCGAGGTGCAAGGCCAGCGGCCCGGCCGCCGAGCCGGTGGCCGGATCCTCGGCGACGCCGTGCGCCGGAGCGAACATCCGCGTCTTCCAGCGCTTTCCCGAGCCGGCGAAGCAGTTCGCGCCGACTTCTGCCAGACCCGCCAGCGCCGTGAGATCGGGGCGGAGCGCGGCGACTTCGGCCTCGCTCTCCAGCTCCACGTACACGTGCTGCGGCCCGTTCTTGTAGGCGATCACCGGCAGCCGCGAGCGGCGTACTCCGAGAGCGGCGAGAAGCTCCGCCTCGCGCTCGTATGGCCGCCAGGTCGGGATGGGCTGCTGCATCCGGCCGGACACGACCCGATCTCCTT
>JBJMQJ010000442.1:0-8542 GCA_045802765.1 Myxococcales bacterium | reverse complement strand
CAGTCGCAGAGCATCTCCGGGCCCAGCATGCTCGACTTCACCGCCGACCTGCCGCTCAAGCCGGGGAACAGCACCGTCTACCTGATCGCGCGCGAGGACGACGACCTGCAGGCGCAACGGACGCTCGTGATCCACCGGAAGCAGCCCGCGGTGGCGCAAGCGCAGAAGACCCGCAGTACCGGGACGGAGCGCTGAGCCGGAATCGCGTTTCGCAGGCGATGCGCTTCTCGCCGTCTTGGGTGCGTCTCGCCACGCTGGCGAGGTCGGCGCGCCTCAGAAGATGATCGCAGGCGCGTCTCGCGCGCCTGGCCGCCCACATCGTGCAGAACGCGACGTCGTCTCGCAGGTAGTGAGACAACAAACATCGGACCTGCACGCCAGTAGCTGATCGTCTTCATCCCGGGCAATGCAGTGAGCCGCGTCGCTGCTCCGACGGGCGCAGGATCGCGGAGGTGAAGCCATGAACAGGATTCTCTGGATGCTTTGCGGCGTGTGTCTTGCTGCGTGGATCGGCGGGTGTGGTCGCGCACCGGAGGAGAAAGGGTTCGCGTCGATCAGCCGCGCAGAATACCTGGGGTCGTGCGAAGACACGTGCGGTGATTGCGAGCTGCGCTGTGGCGCCAATGTTTTCGGCGGAGCGAACACTCGATTCCATTGTGTACCTGGTGGATACGGATGTTCGAGCCCTAGAGGAACCGCATGCGTATGCTGCGACGACAACCAGGTTCTACAGGGCAGCCAGAACAGTCCGACGGCGACGTGCGTAAACTGTCCCGCAGGTCAGGTCGCCGAGAGACTGAATGGCTCGAACACCTGCTGCACGCCGCGGACGCAGCAAGACGTATGCGGCAATCGCTGTGACGGCGTGACGCTCAATGATGGTTGCGCCAATGTGTACACTTGCAACACCTGTCCTGCCGGTCTGAGCTGCGCCGGGGGTACCTGCTCCTGCGTTCCCAACAGCCAACAAGTGGCTTGCGCGGGCAAGGAGTGTGGCACCGTGTCGGACGGGTGCAGCGGGACCTATGACTGCCGCTCGTGTGGCAACCCGACGATTCTGTATTGCGGTAGCGGCAATCACTGCTACTGCCGCTCTCCATACCGAAATTGCGGGGATCCGCCTCCAGCCACTCCGCAGTGCATGACGGTATGCCCGTAACCGCGCTGTTTGTCCCGCTCGCGGCCAGCATAGGCCGGTATCCGACCGGGTCGACTTTTTCGTGGACGAATCGTGTAAGCCGAGCTGAGCTGCGCAGGCTGCCCAGGCCGGATCGTCGGAGCGTGGAACCAGGCGAGGTCGCGGATGCGTCGCTCAGTGCGGTCAACGAGGCTACCTGGCCGCAGTCCCCGTCTGCGTGAACGGGCACGTCTGTCCGGAAGCACTGCCGCTGCCCGCGGCACTGATGGTGAGGTTGTGACCGTCGCTCGTGGTCACCGCATAGTTGGTCCAGCTCAACGTCACCGGCGTGCCGCCCACGTTCGAGCTGCACGCCACGGGGCTATTCGCCAACGATGCCGTGTTCCCCGAGACGTTGAACTTGAAAACACACCCAGCCTGCGAGGTGTACTGGAGGTCCGCGCCGGTCCCCGCTGAAAATATCACCGCGTAGGTGGCGGCCGAGCTCTGCGGCGCAGACCCGGTGCACGTCACCGTCGACGTGATCTGTCCGTTCCAGGTGACGCCTTCGAAATTCGCGAGGTTTTTGATGGAGCCGCCGCTGTCGCTGCTACCGCCACAAGCGGCGGCGCAGGTCAAGACGAGAACAGCCAGGATCCGATTCATGGTCCCCTCCCTTGATGATGCGCAAGCAGTGCGCGATCAGAGTTACCGTGTCGCCGTTCCAGTCTCCGAGAACGAACACGTCTGCAGCACCGCGGTCGCGGTGCCCACCGTGGCGATGGCGAGGTTTCGCCCGTCGGCCGTCGTGGCCGTGAAGCTGGTCCAGTTCGCGGTCACGGGGATGTTGTTCACGGTGATGTTGCAGGAAACCGGTGGGTTGGCGAGCGACGCCGTATTGCCGGACACGTTGAACTTGTAGAGGCAGCCTTCGGCCGATGTCCACTGCAGATCGGCGCCCGTGGTCGGGGCGAAGGTGATCGAATATGTGCGGGCCCCGCTCTGTCCCGCAAAAACGGGACAGGTGGTGCTGATCGTAGTCGTCACCGACGCGTTCCAGCCGCTCCCGGTGAAGTTCGCCAGCCTGTCGGTCGCGCCGCTCCCGCTGCTTCCGCCGCATGCCGCCGCCAGCGCGAGGGAAATGCCGATGAGGACGGTCTTCATGGCACGCTACTCCAGCTCGATGAGGGTGAAGCGGTCCTTCTGGGCCTCGTCCTTCTTCGCGGGTTGTCCGGGCTGGGGTGATTGGGCAGGCGGCTGCGGAGCGCGGCTCGGAGGAGGCGGAGTCGGCGGCGCGCCGCGCGTCGGCGCCTGGTCGGGCTGATACAGCGCGCGGTTGTAGATGCTCGCACCGGCGCCGGGAACGCTCTCCCGGCGGGGCTGGGCGGGTGCTCCGGGCGGCGCCGTCGGGCGGCGATACTCGGTGATCGGCAGGACACCGTATCCGTCCACGCGCACCGAGATGTTCTCGCCGTCGACGAGAAAGCGTTCCAGCACCGGATCCTTGCGCGAGGCCTTGAGGCGCTTGAGCATCTGCGCGAAGGACTCCTCGCCCGCGCCGTCCACGGCGAGGTCCGCGCCCTCGCCCGCGCGCGAGAGCGGGAGCACGCCCTCGACCACGTAGGTGGTCAAGAGCTGGGCGCACAGCTCGACGACCTGATCAGGCGGGAGGCCGCGCAGGCGGGCGTGCAGCTCCTGCGCCACCTGCGCCGCGGGGTCGAGGTCGGTCCTCGCCTTGGCGTCGTCGCTCATGGCGAGAACCCCGCCGGGAAGCGGCAGCCGATCGCCACCGTGCCGCGGAAATCGGCTCCCTCCAGCGCGGCGTCGGTGAAGTCGACGCCGACGAGCGTCGCGCCCGCGAAGGAAGCGCCCTGGAGATTCGCCGCCCGCAGCGTGACGTCGACCAGGCGCGCGCCGGAGAAGTCGGCCTTCTCCAACGAAGGGCCGCCCAGGCGCGAGTCGAGGAACACGACGCGCACGAGAAGCGCCTGGTCGAAACGCGCCCGGTACAGCTTGGTGTCCTCGAAGCGCGTCACCGCGAGCTGGGCGCCGCTGAAGACGGCGTTCATCGCCTCCGAGCCGTGCACCTTGGTGCGGCGCGCCGATATCTCGCTCGCGTCCATCTCGTTCAAGTCGCAGAAATACAGCTCGACGCGCTCCATGCGCGCGCCGCGCAGCCGCGCCTTGCGCAGCGAGGTATGCGCGAACATCGCCTCGCGGATGCGCGTGCCCGCCAGATTCGACTGCGAGAGGTCCGTCTTCTCCACCACGACCTTGAGCCAGTCGCTGCCGCTCGCGTACACGGTCGAGAGAGCACAGTCGGCGATCCGGTCGCCGTTGAACCCGCCCTGATCGCGCAGCCTCTGCAGCGCCATCTGGTCCTGGTGCGCGGTGAACTCCACCTCTCGACGGTAGCGCACGTGCCGGGGGGCGGCAACCGGGCCAGCCGCCGCCAGATAGGGCGGCGCTGCGCTTTGGGTGCGGCCGTCGTGCTGCCCGCACTCCTCGCGAACCACCGCTCAGCGCCCGTTTGATCGACCTCTCGGGCGGATGGTACCATCTACAGTCCCCATGACTCCCATCGAGGCCGACCCGTTCGGCGCCAAGAAGCCGGCTCCCATGTCGCTGGCCAGCGCGCCCGCGATGGCGCTGTCCAGCCAGCCGAAGGAAGTCGCGGAAGAGGTCGCCCGCGCCGCCCAGCTACGTCGGGTCGACAAGGACCTCGAGCACCTCATGCGGGCGCGCTACCCGCTCATCTACATCCTCAGCTCGGAAGAGAAGCGGGTCGAGGAGTCGATCCGCCGCGTGCTGCAGAGCCGCGAGCGGGACAAAGGCGTCAAGGCCAAGGTGTACACCTGGAGCGTCACCGAGGGCGTGCGCCTCGGCAGCGAGGCGCAGGGTGACTCGAAGGACCCGCTCAAGGCGCTCCGCTTCGTGCTCGAGGCGAAGAAGGACGAGCGCGCGGTCTTCATCCTGCGCGACCTGCACGCCTTCACCAAGAACCCCGAATTGGTGCGCCTCTTGCGCGACGTGGGCCGCAACCTGAAGGAGACGCTGAAGACCGTCTTCCTCATCTCGCCGGTGTTGGTCATCCCGCCCGAGTGCGACAAGGAGATCGCGGTCGTCGAGTACCCGCTCCCCGAGCTGGCCGAGATCGGCACCATCCTCGACCGCGTGATGGCCATGGTGCCCAACAAGGCGCCGCCAGCGGGACAGGAGCGGGAGCACGTCATCGAGGCGGCGCTGGGGCTCACGGCCGACGAGGCGGAGAACGTCTTCGCCAAGTCGCTGGTCCAGACCGGGACCTTCGACATCGACGTCATCCTGAGCGAGAAGGAGCGCATCGTCCGCAAGAGCGGCGTGCTCGAGTTCTTCCGCACGCACGAGAAGATGGACGACATCGGCGGCCTCGATCAGCTCAAGACCTGGCTGAAGAAGCGCCAGAGCGCCTTCAGCGAGGAAGCGCGCAAGTTCGGCCTGCCCCGCCCCAAGGGAATCCTCATGATCGGCATTCCCGGCGGGGGCAAGTCGCTGACGGCCAAGGCGGTAGGCGCCTCGTGGCGGCTGCCGCTCCTCCGCCTCGACGTCGGCAAGGTCTTCGCCGGGATCGTCGGGTCTTCCGAGGAGAACATGCGCCGCGCCATCCAGATGGCCGAGGCGGTGGCGCCCTCGATCCTCTGGGTCGACGAGCTGGAGAAGGGCTTCTCCGGCACCGGGTCCTCCAACCAGTCCGACGCCGGCACCGCCGCGCGCGTGTTCGGCAGCTTCATCACCTGGCTGCAGGAGAAGACGAGCCCGGTGTTCGTCATCGCCACCGCCAACAACGTCGACGAGCTGCCGCCCGAGATGATGCGCAAGGGCCGCTTCGACGAGATCTTCTTCGTCGATCTGCCCACGCTGCCGGAGCGCAGGGAGATCGGCGCCATCCACTTGAAGCGCCGCGGCCGCGATGCGGCCCAGTTCGACCTCGACCGGATCGCCGAGAAGTCGGAGGGCTTCACCGGGGCGGAGATCGAGCAGGCGGTGGTCAGCGCGCTGTTCGACGAGTACGACCGCCACGGCTCCGCCGGCGTCCTCACCACCGACGGCGTCTTGCACTCCATCTCCGAGACGGTCCCGCTCTCGCGCACCATGAAGGAGAAGGTCGCCGCGCTGCGGACCTGGTGCCGCACGCGCGCCCGTCCGGCCTCGTCCGACTACCACCGCGAGGAGCAGGCCGGGTCGCGGAAGCTGGACCTCGACGCCGCCGGAGGGAAGGCGCCGTGAGCCACTTCACGCAGGTCGAAACGAAGATCAACGATCTCGCCTGCCTGAAGCTTGCCCTGGCGGACCTCGAGCTCGAGTTCGCGGAAGCGACGGGCGAAGAGCTGGTCAAGGTGCGCGGTTGGAAAGGCTCGACGCTCACCGCCGAGGCGAAGATCAAGGCCTCGAAGAGCTACGACATCGGCCTGCAGCTCACCGAGGAAGGCACTTACAAGCTGGTCGCCGACTGGTGGGGCATCGAGGAAGAGACGAACGAGACGCAGGAGAAGATCACCCAGCGCATCGTCCAGCGGTACGCGTACCACAAGGTGAAGAAGGAAGTGGCCGCGCAGGGCTTCACCATGGACGAGGAGCAGGTGCAGCCGGACGGCACGATCAAGCTCGGGGTATCGAAATGGTGAACGGCGCGGCTTGCCGACCGCAAGTCGCCAGCCGCAAGCCGCAAGCCGAGGGTTGAATGGCGGAGAAGCAGAAGATGGAGATCACCATCCTCCCCAACGGGGAGGTGTCCATCAAGGTGTTGTGCGTGCCGGGCCCCTCGTGCGAGCAAGTCTCGGCGGCGCTCGAGGAGTCCTTGGGCAAGGTCACGGCGCGGGAGCACACCGCGGAGTACTACCAGGAGCCGCTCGACACGACGGAGATCACCCAGAAGAGCGGCACGTAGCGGCGCGACATGGTTCGGTTGACGCACCTTTCCGGCAGCTTGCAGGGCACATCGTCGATGTCGCCCAAGGCGGTGATCCGCATCGGGCGCGGGGCGGCCTGCGACGTCCGATTCGATCCGCAGGTCGACACGCGCGTCTCCGCCTACCACGCCGAGATCCGCTTCTCGAAAGGGCACTACGTCATCGTCGACGTGGGCTCCTCGAACGGCACGTTGCTCAACGGCAAGATGGTCAGGCAGCACCGCTTGCGCTCCGGCGACAAGCTGCGCTTCGGCGCGCAGGGCGGGCCCGAGGTGCGTTTCGACATCGACGACTCCATGTCGGCGGCGCGTGGCTATTCGAACGGCGGGATTTCGGCGCCGGCTGCGTTCGCGCCCTCCATGGCGGCGCCCGTTGCGCGCGTGCAGCGGCCCATCTCGCCGCCGCCCATGGCCGCCCGGCCGGCGGGGCCTGACAAGGACGCTTCCATGCTGGCGCAGGAGGCGCAGCAGAAGATCGTCCTGGCGCGCGCGATGAGCGGCGCGGAGTCGAGCGGCCAGACCATGTTCATCATGGCCGACACGCTCAAGCAGGTGGAGGCGAGCACCGAGCGCAAGACCGGCAAGCACTGGAAGAAGATCGTCGGGTGGGTGCTGGTCGCGGCGTTCCTCGGGTTCGGCGCGATGGGCGCGGTGATCTGGCAGCAGAAGCAGCAGATCGAGAAGATCACCCGCAAGAAGGAGAGCGCCGACAAGGAGATCCAGAAGATCCAGCTGCAGATGCAGCTGGAGACGGACGCCGAGCGCCTGCAGGGCCTGGAGGAGCGGCTGCAGATGCTCACCGGCAAGGCGCAGGCGGCCATCGGCGAGATGGAGCAGAAGGACAAGTCCCGCGCGGCGGAGATGGCCGCCGGCGGCGACGAGCTGGACCGCGAGATCCGGCGCCTCCTGCGCAAGTTCGACGCCGACACCTACGTCGTGCCGCCCATCTTCAAGGAGCGGCTCAAGCACCACATCCAGCAGACGCTGCACCGGAGCAACACGAAGTCGGTCGTCTACAAGCGCAAGAGGCAATACTGGCCGATCGTGGTGAAGGAGTTCTCCGCGCTCGGGCTGCCCGAGGAGATGGGGTACGTGGCCTGGGTCGAGTCGCAGTTCGATCCGTACGCGGAGAGCCAGGCGCACGCGAAGGGCATGTGGCAGTTCATGGATTTCCGCGCCCGCGAGATGGGGCTGCGCGTCGATTCCAAGGTGGACGAGCGCACCGACGTGGTGAAGTCGACCCGCGCGGCGGCCAAGTACCTCGCGAATCTGTTGTCGGAGTTCGGCAGCGACTCGTTCATGCTCGCCATCGCCAGCTACAACAAGGGCGAGAACGGGATGCGCCGCGTGCTGCACCAGCTCGCGCAGGAGCCGGGAGGGTTCCGCAAGGAGAAGCGCGACTTCTGGCACCTCTATCGATTGAAGAAGCTGCCCGAGGAGACGCTCGAGTACGTCCCGCAGATCCTCGCGGCCGCCATCATCAGCAACAACCCGCAAAAGTACGGGCTGGAATAGCCAACCGGAAAGGATTTCCCTCGATGAAGACCGCCATGTTCCGCGCCCTCTTCGCGCTCGCCTCGGCGGGGCTCTGCGGCTGCCACGCCCGGGTCCCGCTGGTCGGCACCGCGCCGCAGTACCAGTTCCGGCAGCAGTCGCAGGAGGGCACGCTGGGCAAGAAGGTCGACGTGCAGCTCTCCGACGAGGGCGAGTTCTACGCGGGCGGCATCCGCTACGAGGTGCCCGCCAACGGGGGCCTCATTGCCACCGCCAGGCCGGTGAACACGTCGGTGCCCATCACCATCAGCCTCTACACGGACGGCGGGGGGAACGAGCCCATCGCGCGCGGGGAGCCGGGCAAGAAGATGGAGGCGACGGACATCGCGCCCGGCACCTACTTCGTGGTCGTCTCCGAGCCGTGGAAGGAAGCGGTGAAGACGCGCGTCGCGGTGACCACCGTGTTCAAGCCGCAGGATCCCGAGCTGGCCAACGGCCCGTTCAAGACGCAGGCCGGCGCGCGAGATCTGTCGCCCACCGGCAGCGTCTCTGACGTGGTCGATTACTCGAACATGAAGCGGACACAGTTCTGGAAGGTGTCGATCGCGGCGGGCGGGCTGAGTCTAAAATTCAACCCGGGGACGGCGAACCTGACGGCGGAGCTGATCCCGCCGGCGGGCGCGCCTGAGACGATCGACCCCACCGCCGGCCTGAAGAAGGAGAAGCTCCAGGGCGGGGATTACTTCGTCAAGGTGTTCGCGAACGAGCCGGGCGACGCGGGCAAGTACGAGCTGACCAGCACGTTCGTGCAGGGCGACATCTGCGAGAACGGCGGACCCGCCTGCGAGATCGCGGGCGCCGAGGAGCTGAAGCTGCCGCAGGACTCGAAGACGTCCGACGTCGATTTCAACAAGGCCAAGGCGCACCACTTCTACAAGGCGAGCCTGAAGGAGAAGGGGCGGCTGACCATCGTCTTCAAGGTG
>JBJMQJ010000441.1:0-9573 GCA_045802765.1 Myxococcales bacterium | reverse complement strand
ACGCGGTTCATGCCGCTGATGCGGGACATCCTGGAGAAGCAGGGCCTGCCTCTCGATCTCGTCTACCTGAGCATGATCGAGAGCGGGTTCAGCTCCTACGCGTATTCGTTCGCCAAGGCCGCCGGGCTGTGGCAGTTCGTCGTCGGCACCAGCCGGCGGTACGGGCTGCATACCGACTTCTGGGTGGACGAGCGGCGCGACCCGGTCAAGGCGACCGTCGCTGCCGCCCGCTACCTGAAGGACCTGAAGGACCGATTCCACGGCGACTGGTACCTCGCCTGGGCCGGATACAACGCCGGCGAGGGAAAGGTGGATCGCGCCATCCGCCGCGAGTCGACGCGCGACTTCTGGCGCATGATGAGCAAGGGCCGGACGCTGCGCGCCGAGACCAAGCATTACGTTCCCAAGCTGATCGCGGCGGCGCTCATCGCGAAACATCCCGAGCGCTTCGGCTTCAAGATCGATTACGCGGACCCGTGGGACGTGGACGAGGTGTTCATCCCCGACGCAACCGACCTGCACGTGCTCGCCAAGACGGCTGGCCTCACCATCGACCAGGTGCGCGACCTGAACCCCGAGCTGCGCCGGTTTTGCACGCCTCCGGGCGGATGGACCATCCGGCTGCCGAAAGGGACGAGGGACGCGTTCCTGGCGGAGTTCCAGAAGCTGGACGCGGGCGACCGGCTCAGCTTCACCGAGCACAAGGTGGAGAAGGGCGAGCCGCTCGGGAAGATCGCCCGCGCCTACGGCGTGAGCGAGGGTGCCATCCTGCGCACCAACGGCCTCAAGAGCTACCGCCACGTGAAGGTCGGCAGGGTGCTGGTGATCCCGATGAACCAGTCCCGGCGCGGCCTGCTCGCCGGCAGCCAGCTCGAGGACAAGCGGGCGTCGCGCCTGCAGGGTCGGACCGCCTCGAAGACCGTAGCGGCCGCGACCGCAGCCGCTACGCGAGTCAAGGATGACGAGCGGCGACAGACGTACGTGGTCAAGGCGGGCGATACGCTGTGGACGATCGCCAACAAGTTCTCCACCAGCGTGGAGCGTCTCAAGCGCCTGAACAACCTGACCGGGCGGCGCGCGCGCGACCTGCAAGTCGGGCAGCGCATCGCGGTGAAGGACACGGAGAGCTGAAGATCGGCTGGCCGCGGGCGGCTCGCGGAAAGGCGCTCGTTGCTAACGAGGCGCTTCCGAAGCAGGATGCGCCGCCATGAAGAGATTTCGCGCGGTCTCCGCCTTGGCGCTGCCGCTCGCTTGCGCTGGATCGAGCGCTTCGCAGACGCCGCTTCCGTCTGACCGGCCGGATCTGATGATGGAGCGGCCGCGCATGGAAGAGCACATGGTTGCGTCGGACACGCCGGGCATCCAGCTCTACCTGCGCAACAAGCGCCTGGAGAGGGCCACGCCGGAGCGGATCCTGCTTTTCGTGCACGGATCGACGTATCCGGCGGAGACCTCGTTCGACCTCCCGCTGGGCGGCATCTCCTTCATGGATTACCTGGCGCGAGACGGATGGGACGTGTGGCTGGTCGACCTGCGCGGTTACGGCCGCTCGACGCGGCCGCCCGAGATGGACCAGCCGCCCAGCGCGAATCCGGCGCTGGTGACCACCGACGTGGCAGTGCGGGACGTCACGAGCGCGGTGGACTTCATCCTCGCGCGACGCAAGGCGCCGAAGCTTGCGCTGATGGGTTGGTCGTGGGGCACGACGATGATGGCCGCGTACACGGTGCGGAATCCATCCAAGGTCAGCAGGCTGGTCCTCTACGCGCCGCAGTGGCTGCGCAGCTCGCCTCCGCTCATCTCGGGCGACGGCGCGTACCGGACGGTCTCGATGGACTCGGCGCGCGACCGTTGGCTCAAGGGCGTGCCGGAGGAGAAGAAGAAGGACCTCATCCCCGAGGGGTGGTTCGAGCAGTGGGCGCAGGCAACGTTCGCAACCGACCCGGTGGGATCGAAGCACGACCCGCCGGTGCTTCGCGCCCCGAACGGGACGCTGCGCGACACGAAGGAGTACTGGTCGAGCGGCAAGCCGTATTACGACCCCGCGCAGATCAAGGTGCCGGTGTTGATCGTCCACGCGGAATGGGACCAGGACCTCCCCAATCCGATGCCGCGGGAAGTCTTCGCGCGGCTGACCTCCGCGCCGTACCGGCGGCTGGTGGAGATCGGCGAGGGAACGCACACCGTGATCATGGAGAAGAACCGCGACCAGCTCTTCAACGAGGTCCGGCTCTTCCTCGACGAGCTTCGGTAGGGTTGCCCAACCCGTACGACAGGATCGCCGCTCGTTTCGCGGCGGCGCGCAAGCCGTGGCTCGAGCAGCGCTATTTGCCGGCGCTGATCGAGGGTCTCGCGCCCGGGGAGCGCGTCCTCGACCTGGGCTGCGGCGCCGGACTGCCCATCGCCGCGCGGTTCTCGGACGCGGGGCTTCGCGTCGTCGGAGTCGATTCGTCCATGGAAATGCTCCGGCTCGCGCGCGGCAACGTGCCCGGCGCGCTGCTGGTGCTCGCCGACATGACGCAGGTCGAGCTTGCGGACGGCTCCTTCACCGCGATCGTCGCCTGGGACTCGCTGTTCCACGTCGACCGGCGGCACCACCGGGACATGTACGGCAAGTTCGCGCGCTGGCTGCGCCCGGGCGGGCGCGTCTTGTTCACCTCGGGCGGCAGCGGCGACGAGGGGTTTACTTCCAGGATGTTCGACGAAGAATTCTCCTACAGCGGCTACCCGCCGGACGAGGTCGCCACGTACCTGCGCACCACGGGGCTCACCATCCTCCGGCGGGAGCTGGACGAGCCGCGCGACAAAGGTCACGTCTCGTTCCTGTCGGAGAAGCTCGAACGATGATCGCGAGGGCGCTCAATTGCAATTGACGCTGCAGGTGCAGTCGAACCCGCCGCCGGGAAACGGCGCGCAGACTTCACCGCGAGGGCAACTGAAGCCGCAGGTGCCGCAGTTCGGATTCCTGGACGCGTCGACGCATTGCCCGGAGCAGACGATGAAGCCGGCGGGGCATTGGCACACGTTGTTGGTGCAAGCCATGCCACCCGTGCAAGTGCCGCAGGTCAGGGTCACGCCACATCCGTTGTTGACCGTGCCGCAGTTCTTGCCCGCGCAGGACGCCGTCGGGGTACATCCCGGATCGTTCCAGCTGATCACGACGCTGCGGCTCACGCCGCCCTCGGTGCCGGTGATCGTGATGGGATAGGTCCCCGCCGTCGAGGAGCCCGGGTTGAGGGTCAGCGTCGATGAAGCCGGCGCGCCGATCGCCGACGGGCTGAAGCTATAGGTCGCGCCGCCGGGAAGACCGGATGCGGACAGCGAGATCGCGCCAGAAAACCCCGCGAACGGCGTGGAAGAGATCGTCGCCGATGCGGACGTCGTCGCCGGCGACGCCGCAATTGCGAACCAGTTCGTCGGGCATCCAGGGAGCTTGAACGACTGAAGCCGGGTCCTCCAATTGCTCCCCTCGCCGGAGAAAGTGAGATACTCGGACGTGTACCAGAACGTGCAGTCGTCGACGGGATCGAGCGTCATCCTGCTGTAATCGCCCCAGCGCGAACGGAAGCCATCCGCCCCGTCCTGGAAGCCGGAGCTGGCGATGGCGGTGTTGTCGCCCTGAGTCATCGCGTTCAAGGTGTCGATCGCGATGCGGCCTGTGTAGCGGATCTCCGGAAATCGCGTGGAGCCGGACAGGCTGAACCCGATGGCCAGGTTGCCGCTCTGATCGAGGGCCGCGCTGGCCATGAAGCGATCGTCGCTGTCAGGCGCATAGGTGCTCTGTTGAAAGATCGCCGGCACTCCGTTTGCGATCCGGATCTCGTACCAACGCAGCCCGGTCACGGTGGCTCCTCCCACCGTGGTGCTGACCGTGTGATTCGCGACCATGGCTTCGTGGTCCCCGAAGTTGCGGTATGCGAGCCGGTACATGAGACGGTCGCCCAACGTTTCGAGCAGGTTGGTCGTCCCGGCCTGTGGAGCGAATCCGTTGATGCCCGGTGCGTCGCTGAAGGGCGCCGTGGCGAGTGAGATCGGCCCGGCGAGCGTCGTCGAAGCTGGGTTGGTCCAATTGACGAAGAACTGCCAGATGCCGATGGCGTTCGTGCCGATGAGCGCGGCCAGGTAGTTGGGGGCGCTCGCGGGGGGCGGGCGCGCACCGTCGAGATCCGCAGGCAGCAGGCCGAAGTATTGGGAAGGGAGGTTGATGCACTGGGGGTCCCGCATCGCGAGGCCCTGGATCATCGATGTTCTGTCCAGCGCACATGCGGTCGTGTGGACGAACGAGCCGCTCGGATCGTACCCGTTGTAGGTGAGGTAATATGCATCCGACCAAATCCCCAGCTTGGGATAGTCATTCTTGAGGCCGATAGGGCCGACCTGGTAAAGGTTATAGGCGCCGAGGGGATCGCCGGTTGCGGAAACGGCGACGCATTGATGGCTATCCGGAAGGTGCTCGAATCCAGCCATCTGGCTGATGACCCACCGGTCGGCTGCCGAATCGTAGAGTACCACCGCGTCGCCGCTGACGTCGGTAGAGCAGACGCCGGGCAAGTTGGCCCAGATGGTGTTGCTGCCGATTGGACCTCTGAGGATGGTCCCAGACTTGTTGAAGATCGTCACCGCGAAATTGACCACCTGCACGTAGTGATTCGGCCCGACGGCGCCGTCCGGATCCGGCGGCATCGCGCCGGTATTGACGCCTGCAAAACCGATGAGCGGCGTAGGCGCCGCCATTCCGGTGGGCACGAACCACGCATCGTACCAGGCGGTCCAATCCTGCCGGATCCCATCGACGAAACCGGCGATCGCCGGTACGCGAGGTGACCTGCCGACGGGAATGTCGACCTCGCGCTTCGGAGAGCGATCGATCGGCAGGTGGCGCAATTGCGGCGATACGCCGCGGTTCGAAGGCAATGTAAACGGATGTTGCAACAGCACGAAGGGATGCTCGGTGTCCGCGCGTGCGGAGGCGGTGAGGACGGAGGCGAATAGGACGGCATTGACGCGTGATAGGCGCATTGAACGCTCCGGGAGACGTGAGCTGCACCGGTGAATCGCCTGGACGGCGAAGCGTGCAATGCAATGGCCACCTCCGAGGGGCCGCCATATTGTTCGGAAAAATCGTGGCCGGCTTTCGATCGCGTGAAACGATTACCGTTGAACGTCCAATCCCGGACGTCAAGAATGACCGGTCGCCGTCCATGCACGGCTCACAACGTCAGGCCGAGCCCCATTCCGAGGCCCCAGAGCAGATCGCCCTGGAACGTGTAGACCCGACCGCCGGCGCGCAGGTGCAGCACCTGCGCGAGCGGGAAGACGAAGGCCGCCTCGAGGCTCGGTTCGATGCGGGAGCCGAGCATGAGCAGCGGGCGCACCTCGAGCGCCAGCGTTCGCAGGCCGTCGCGCCAGAGGGCGTAGCGGTGGGGAAGCCCGATCTCGAGGCCTTCCTGGATGCGGTCGCCCAGGACCGATCGCCGGTATCCGATGGCCAGGCCACCTTCGACGTGATCGCGCGGCGTGGCACGGACCACGAGATGCGTCGAGAAGGCGGAGACGGCCCTCGGCGCTCCGTCGTACTGGAAGTCGGTCGCGATGTGGCCGACGGCAAAGCCCAAACGGGTGCTGACGAATCCGAACGTGCCGTTGCCGAGCGCGGAGCCGCCATTCTCGGCGCCGCCCAAGACGTCGAGCGTGAAGGTGGGGCAGCTGAAGCGCTGCAGCACCAGGCGCGGCGCGGGTTTGTCGACCGCGTAGACCACCACGGGCAGCGCAATCGCCGCGAGGACGGCAGCCACCAACCACGCCTTCTCGTCGCTGGAGCCGGACGAGATGGGCACCGACGGCACGCCACCGCTGGATGCGCCGCCGATCGGGATCACGACTTCGCCGGCGATGCCGAACGGGCCGTGTCCGACTCGCGGCACGCCGAAGCAGCTCTCGAAGTAGCCCATCTCCTCGGCGGGCGGCGCCTCGCGCGGGAGTTGCGGGACGTCCTCGTCAGGCGGCGGCGGTGGAGGGCGCACCTGCGGCCAGGCAGGAAAAGCCAGCGAAAGCACGAGCGCGACGGCAACGAGTGGTTTCATCGATTCCCCGCCGCCATTCTGCCCTCAATCGTCTCGCCGCGCGAAGATCCGGGCCGGGGCCGAGCAGTTGCGCGGCCTGGCGGCTTTGGACCATGATTTTCGCGCCCGCGACGGGGTCGGAGGTGCCGAAGAGTGACCGCGGCAGGCATTGGCGAGGGTCCCGATGACCTCTTCGCCCCGGACCGCGTGATCTTCGACAGCGCGCTCGACGCGATGCTCATCGCCGACGATGAGCGCCGCTATGTCGAGGTGAACCCTGCCGCGTGCGAGCTCTTCGGAATGGCGGCGGAGCAGCTGCGCGGGCGGCGCATCGACGAGTTCAGCGACGCGCAATTCGATGTCGAGGTGGCGTGGCTCGCCTTTCTCGAGAACGGCGCGCTGGAAGGCGAGTTTCCGCTGCGGCGCCCCGACGGCACGGTGCGCATCGTGGATTTCCGCGCGCGCGCGCACATCGCGCCTCATCGCCACCTCTCGATCTTGCGCGACGTCACCGAGCGCAAGCGCTCCGAGGAATTGCTCCTCGAGCGCGATCGCACGCGCGAATTGTTCGTCGCGGTCCTCGGCCACGATCTGAAGAATCCCCTCCAGGGAATCCAGAGCGGCGCGAAGCTCCTGCAGCTACGCGGGCTCGATCCCGCGCAGGCGAAGGTCGTGGAGCGCATCTTGTCCAGCTCGCGACGCATGGTCCGGATGGTGGAGGAAATCCTCGATCTGACACGCGCTCGCCTCGGCGGGGGAATGGAGCTCAGTCTCGACGCGGTCGATCTCGCGCAGCTTGGCCGCGAGGTCGTCTCCGAGCTCGAGGTGGCGCAGGCCGCTCCGCGCGTGGCGATCGAGTGCGAGGGCGACCTCGTTGCCGAGCTCGACGCCGACCGCGTCGCGCGCCTGCTCTCGAACGTCATCGGCAACGCCCTTCAGCATCGCGAAGGACCCGTTTCGGTGCGTCTGCGCGGCGAGCCGGCGCAGATCGTCGTCGAGGTGACCAACGGCGGCGCGCCGATCCCGCCCGACATCCTGGCTTCCATCTTCGATCCCTTCCGAAGCGGCGCGCGCCGCGGCGGCGACCACCTCGGCCTTGGGCTCTTCATTTCGCGCGCGATCGCGGAGGCGCACGGCGGTACTCTGAGCGTCGAGTCGAGCGAGCAGACCGGCACCCGGTTCCGCGCCACGCTGCCTCGGTCTCGGCGTTAGCGTCGCTTGTCGGCTCCCTCCAGCAGGCGCGAGAGCTGGATGACGGCGCGCTTGTGCACGCCCGTCATCACCTCGCCGCCGGGGTCCTTCACCGAAACCTCGAACGAGTAGAGCTTTCCGTCGCGCCCGGTGAAGCGCGCCGTGGCGGAGACGCGCGCCCCCGGCGGAGTGGCCGCGGTATGCTTCACGTCCACGATCACGCCCACCGACAGCTCGCCGTCCGACAAGAGCGGCGCGAGGATGCGTCCCGCGGCCAGCTCGCAAAGAGCGATCGCGCGGGTGGTGGCGAACACCGCCGGATAGGTATCGCCGGTGATGTGGTTCAGGGCGCTCGCCAGGTCCTGCTCCCCGACGACCATCTCCACCTGCCCCGTGGCCCCCACCTCCGGATCGCGCGTCGGCATGTCATTGCTCGGAGAGCAAGAGCTTCAGTTCGCGGATGCGGCGGGTGACGTCGTCGCGCGGCTTCTGCCGGTAGGACTCGGGGAGCAGCTCGCGGGAGGTGCACTCGGCGACGGCGACCAGCGTCTGCAGCTCGACCTCCAGCGGATAGCTGGGCGGGACGAAGTCGGCGAAGGTCTCCTTGAGGTCCTCCTTGGTCACCTTCTCGCGCCGGTCGGTCACGGCGCGCAGCTTGGCCCGCACCAACGCCGACTCCAGGTCGGCGCCGCTCATCTTGGGCAGGTCGGTCGGAAGCACCTCCCCGAGGTCGCCGTCGAACTGCACGCGCGCCTTCTTCGCCATCGTGCGCACCAGCTCGAGCCGCTCCTCGTGCGATTCCGGGTAGAAGAGCGCGAGGTGCTCCTCCGCGCGGCCCTGGCGCTTCAGGTCTACGGGCAAGAGGTCGGGGCGGCTGGTCAAGAGGAACCAGACGATCTTCCCGCGGTAGCTCGTGTCGCCCATGAACGAGGCGATCTGGCTGAAGACCCGGGCGCTGGTCCCGGAGTCGCCTTGCGCGTTGCGGTTCCCGAGGAAGGCGTCCGCCTCGTCGATGATCACCGCCACCGGCCACATCGCCTTGAGCAGGTTGAAGATCTTCTCGAGGTTCCCCTCGGTCACGCCCTGCCACTGCGAACGGAAGTTCAAGAACTTCACGCAGGGGATGCCGATCTCGCCGGCAAAGCAGGTGGCGAGGAACGTCTTGCCCGTGCCGATCGGTCCGGCGATGAGGAAGCCCATCGGCACCACGTCGCGCTTGCCGGTCTGGATGGCCTTCGCCGCCTGCCGCAGGAGCTGCTTCGCCTTCGCGTGGCCGGCCACCATGTCGATGGAATGCTGCGGCTCGATGAACTCGAGCAGCCCGTGGACCTCCGCCTGGATGATCTCCTTCTTCTTCTCCTTGAGCCGGTCGGCGGTGAGCTTCGCGCCGCCCATCGCCTCGGTGAGCACGCGGTCCAGGGACACGCGGCTCATTCCCGCGGTCATCTGCGCCATCGCCTGCGCGTTGACCTCGCTCACTTCGCGGATCGGACGGCCGCCGAGCTTCCATTCCAGGTAGTCGAGCCGCTCCTTCTCCGTGGGCAGCGGGATCTCGATCTGCGAGGCGTACGGGTTGCGGCCGATGCGCGGGTTCAGCTCCGCCAGGTTCTCGGCCACCAGGCAGACGGAGAAGTCGGCGGCGAGGAACTGCGGGTCCTGCGCCCATTTGACGAGCGTGACCAGGGCGTAGCGGTCCTCGCCGGGCATGAAGCCCAGGTCTCCGGACGGCGCCACCGTTTCCGCGAAGTCGATCACGAACGCGACGCTCTTTCCGTCGGCGATGCGCACGCGGGCGTACGACTCGAGCAGCGGGAAGGCGCGCGCCGGATCCTTCGGGACCGCCTTGCCGTACTCGGTGCCGAAGAGCGTGTCGTATCCGGCCACCGCCGCCATGAAGTCCTTCTGCATCTCGGGCGTGGCCAGCCGGATGCCGCTGGAGCGGTCGTAGAAGACGACCAGGTCGCGGGAGCCGAACAGCTCGTCGGAGAGGAACGTGCGCAGGGGGACGAACTTGCGCCCTCCTTTTCCGTCGTCTGCGGGCTGCAGATCGCGGACGGCGCCGTGCAGGATGAAGGTGGAGACGGTCTTCGTGTAGTAGCGCTCGGCCAGCCGCCGCGCCCATTCGGGAAAGGTGGCCAGCGGGTCCGGCTGCGATTTACTGCGGCGGGGCATGAGGCGCTTGTGTATCCGGCGAGCGGCGTGCGCGCAAATCCTCCCCGCGGCGTCGCTGGACCTCATTTCCCTACGTCGCGAAGCATCCCTCGCGCATCTAAGCTGGCGCCATGCGTTGGGAGCTCCTCCTGCTCGCCGCGTTGCTCGT
>JBJMQJ010000440.1:0-9084 GCA_045802765.1 Myxococcales bacterium | reverse complement strand
GTTCGGCTTGCGCTTCATGCGTGGGTCGGAGAGGAGGGCGTGGGTGAGCCAGGGAAAGACCGCGGTGACGTCGGTGTGCACGTAGACCGATCCTGCCTGGACGGCCTCGACGCTGACCTTGCCCCAGGTGTGCCCCTCGCCCGCCGGGCAGCTCGAGAGCGCCCCGTTGTCCACCGGGTCGACGCAGAACTGCACGTCGATGTCGAACCCGGTGGTGGGCACGAAGAGGATCTGGTCGAGCAGCGGCTCGCCCTGCAGCGTGTAATTCTTGGGCACGCCCCCGCCCAGGATCCAGATCGCCAACCGCTTCGAGCCGTGGTGGCGCGCCCAGTGCTGCACCGCCGCCATGCCGTAGACGTCCTCGTTGATGTCGATCTCGAACTTGAACTGGTCGGGGAAGAGCCGCTTGAGCTTCACCGCGTTGAGGAAGATCGAGCCGTCCTGCACGGCGCCCACGAAGATGGGCACGCCGTGGTCGTACGCGCTGGAGAGGAGCGACGGCTGCGCGACGCCGAGCCCGCGCTCCATCTCGGCGATGTCGCGGCCGAGGAGCGCGTGGAACTCCGGGGTGGTCATCTTGCGCTGGTAGTCGGCGCCTTGCATCAGCGCGCTGAAGAGGCGGTCGGTGTCGAGCAGCGCCTCTTCCCAGAAGCCCAGGTCGTAGATGCGGATCACCCGCGCGAGCCTTAGCTGCAGATCGCCCGCGTCGGGATTCACCTCGCGGATGGCGTGCCCGATGATGCGGTGGGCGTCGTGGTAGAGGTTCGCGCCGGTGGTGGTGAGGCAGGAGATCACGCCTCGCTCGATGAGCGGGATCAGGCAGCTCTGGTGCAGGCCGGCCGGCGTCATCGCGCCCGACAAAGTGAGGAAGATGCTCGCCTCCTCTTCCATCGAGCGGCGCATCAGTTGGTAAGCGGTGCGGACCTGCCGGCCCACGTAGGCGGAGAACGCGTGGTCGAGCAGGTCGCGCGCGCTCTCGCGGCCGGTGATCGGTCGCGGATCGACGCGGCGGGCCTTCTCGAACGGCTTGCGGAGCTGTCGTTTGCTGGCCATGGGGCGGCGCACTCTAGAACCAGGACGCGAAGTCCGCGAGCGAAAAGCACAGCGCCGCCCGATGCGGCGGCTGAGGGCGCAACGCGCGCGAGGCGGCTATTCTGCGCGCATGTGCACGCTGGTCTTCGCGGTGAGGCCTTCTCCTGGAGTCGCGCTCGCCCTCACCGGGAACCGCAACGAGTTCCTCGCCCGCCCAGCCTCGCCGCCGCGCGTGTGGCCGGAGCTGCCCGGCGTGCTGATGCCGCGCGACGAGAAGGCGGGCGGCACCTGGCTGGGGCTGACGGCGCGGGGACTGTTCGTCTGCGTGACCAATCGGCGGGGCGCCGCGCCCGATCCGGCGAGGCCCTCGCGCGGGCTGCTGGCGGTCGAGGCGCTGCGCGCACCGGACGCCGCGGCAGTGCGCAGGATGGTCTCGGCGCTACCGCCCGCGCGCTACAACGGGTTCCACCTCGTCTTCGCGGATTCGCGCGAGGCCAGCGTCGCGATCTGCGACGGCGAGAAGCTCGAGGTGCGCGCGCTGGCGCCAGGCGAGGCGCACCTCGTGACGGAGCGCAGCTACGGCGCCGGGGAGGGCGTCCGCGAGGCCGAGGTTCTGCGGGAGGTCGCTCCGCTGCTGCTCCATGCCGAGGTGACCGCCGCGCTGCTCCGCCCTCCGATGCAACGCCACGGTCCTTCGCCGCTGGAAGGGGCCTGCGTCCACGCCGACGAATTGGGCTACGGCACCCGCTCCTCCATCCAGCTCGTCCTCCGCTCCTCGGGGCCCGACCTCCTCTGGACCCAAGGCCACCCCTGCACCGATCCCCCCACCGACCTCTCCGCCGCCGCCGCCGCGCTTTTCAGAAACCTGGCCTGAGAGATTGCACCACGGAGCACACGGAGTACACGGAGTACACGGAGTTTGGTTGATTCGAAGAGCCAAACCCCCTCAACTCCGTGCTCTCCGTGTGCTCCGTGGTGCAATCGTTTCGTCACTTTCGCGGCAGCAAGCCCTTGGTGAAGGTGCGGGCCAAGGTGGGGAGCTCGAGGGCGGACTTGAGGAGGGAGAGGACCAGGGCCAATGGAGTCGAGCCCTCGGCCTGGACGGTGACGCGTTCGCCGGTGACGGCGTCTTCGGCGGCGCCGCGGGCGATGGTGTGCGATCCGTCGGAGCGGATCTCCACGACCAGCCGGGCCACCACGGGGGGCTCGCGCTTGGCCTCGACGGCGCCCGCGCGGGGCGCCTTGCGCAGATGGTCGGCCATCCGCGCAAGTATAGGCGGCCCTACTGGGGGCCGCCGGAAGGAACCAGGAAGGCAGGGTCGATCCCGAGGTCGCGGATGGCCGCGTCCCAGACCTTCTCCGCCGGGGTGTCGAAGATGCGCTCCGTCGACACCTTGCCCGTCAACCAGCCGCCGACGATGACCTCGCGCTCGAGCTGACCGGGACCCCAGCCGGCGTATCCGAGGCACAGCCGGTAGGCGCCGGGATCGCCCGCCAGGAGCGGCTTGAGGCTGTCCGTCGAGACGCTGAGGAACAGGCCGTCGTGGACCTTGATCGAATCGGGCACGTCGGCTCGCCGGTGCAAAAGGAAGCCGCGCTCGGGGGACACCGGGCCGCCGATGAACGCCCTGCCGGCCTCGGGGTGGACGCGCAGGCCCTGCTCCTCGCCGATCTCGGAGAGCGGCACCTCGCTCGGCCGGTTGAAGACGATCCCCATGGCGCCGGCGTCCGAATGCTCGATGAGCAGGACCACCGAGCGCGAGAAATTCGGATCCTCCATCTGCGGGACGGCGATGAGCAGGCCGGGCGCGAGGTCGTCCACAGCGGACAGCATACGACGCGGGCGGGGTGGCGGCTACAGCCACAGACGGAAGTAGTAGAAGACCCGCTCCTGTAGCCGTTCCCACAACGGCCGGCGGCGCCATTCGGCCGGGTCCACCTCGCGGCACAGCGCCAGATCGCGCGCGAAGCGCTCCTCCAAGGCGAAGGCGGCCTCGTCGTCGGCGACGGAGAGCACCAGCTCCCAGTTGTACTGCAGGCTGCGCTGGTCGAGGTTGTACGAACCGATCGAGCACCACGCGCCGTCCACCACGATCGACTTCGCGTGCAGCATCGTGGGCAGGTACTCGAAGATCCGCACGCGTCCGCGCAGCAGCGAGGCATAGGTATGGCGGCTGGCGTACACGATTCCGGGCACGTCGCTGTGGTGGGGGACCATCACCCGCACGTCCACGCCGCGCATCGCCGCCCGCCGCAGCGTCTTGCGCCAGCGGCGGTTGGGGATGAAGTACGCGCTGTGGATGAACACCCGCGTCTGCGAGAGCGATACGGCGCGCTGCAAGTGCTTCTCGATCACGCGCCGGTCGCGGAAGCGGCCGATGGCGAGCGCCATGACGCGCCCGGTTCCCTCCGCCGGCGCCGGGACGATCGCCTCGGGCGGGTGCTTCGCGGGCAACGGGTGCGGATGGGTCAGGCGGCGCGGCACGCCGTCCGGGCTCGCGTAGCGCCAGGCATCGAAGAAGGATCGCCGCAGGTCGGCGACGACCGGTCCGTGCACGCGCACGTGGACGTCGTGCCAGCCCTTTCCGCCCCATTCGCGCGGCGCGTACTCGTCGCCGATGTTGAGCCCCCCGGTGAACGCCACGTCCTCGTCCACCACCAGGAGCTTGCGGTGGTCCCGGACCGACCAGCCCCATCGCCGGCGCCACGGCCCCACCGGATGGAACGTCGCGAGCAGCACGCCCGCTTCGAGCAGCGTCTCGCGGTCGGCGCCCGACAGGTTCCACGATCCCGCTCCGTCGACCACCAGCCGCACCGAGACCCCGGCGAGCGCGCGGTCGCACAGCGCATGGTGGAACCGCTTGCCGGTCGCGTCGCTCTCGAAGATGTACGTCTCGAGCAGCACCTCGCGGCGCGCCCCGAGGATGGCCGCGAGCATGGCGGGATACGCCTCGCCGCCGTCCACGAGGACGGACAGCCGGTGCCCGGGCTTCATCCGGTGCGGAGTGAGGCAGTACCGCTCGCCTGGCGCCGCTGGCCTGCGCGCCGCATGCGCCTGCAAGGCCTGCGAATCCTCCACCGGCGGACGGTCCCTAAGCCGGCGGTTCGAGCTTGAGCATGGCGCGCTTGCCTTCCATCTCCTTGTACTTGTCGGCGTCCGGCAGGGCTTCCTTCTGCTTGTTGATGTTGGGCCACTTGGTGGAGAAGTCGGCGTTGATCGCCGTGTACTCCTTCCACTTCTCCGGGAGATCGTCCTCCGGGAAGATGGCCTTGGTCGGGCACACGGGCTCGCATGCGCCGCAGTCGATGCATTCGTCCGGATGGATGACGAGGAAGTTCGCGCCCTCGTAGAAGCAGTCCACCGGGCAGACCGCGACGCAGTCCGTGTACTTGCAGTTGACGCAAGGCTCCGCAACGACGAACGCCATGGAAGTTGCCCTCCCGCGGGTGGTCGCGGCGGAACTTAGCACAGCCTGACAACGAAAATGCAGGCCACTGGCGAGGCCAGGCGCGATAAAAGCGCAGCGCCGCCGGATGCGGCGGCAGCTGTCGCCACCCGGAGGTGGACCATGCCAGTTCTCCTTGCCTTGCTCGCGCTGCTGCAGAACCCCTGGGACATCGCCAAGGGAGCCGCCGGAAAGGCGACGACACAGAAGCTGGAGCAGCAGATCAACCAGCGGTTGCTCTCCGAGGCGCGCAAGAACCAGTGCACCTTCAAGACCGACACAGACGTGCTGGAGAAAGGCTGCGACCAGAAGCTGCGCAACATGGTGACCGCGCTGATCGACGCCAAGAAGAAGCTCGATTCCGCCAACCTGCAGAACTTCAAGTTCGAGGTGAGCGGGCACACCGACACTTCCGGCAACGCGGCGCACAACAAAGAGCTTTCGCAGAAGCGCGCGCAGGTGCTCGTCAAGGAGCTGATCGCCCGCGGCGTACCCGAGAAGGAGATCGTCGCGGTCGGCAAGGGTTCCGAAGCGCCGCTGGTGAAGCCCGACGACACGCCCGCCAAGAAGGCGAAGAACCGCCGGTACGAGGTCCGTGTGCGGCTGTAGCGCCGCCGCTCGCCCGATCGCTTCCCGGAGCGCACCGGCGAATCCGCCGGCGCGCCGCGGCGTCCCTACCTTCGAGGCTCGCCATGGCGACCAGCGGGACAGCGAAGGAGCGGATGCCGGCCTTGTTCATCGGACACGGCAATCCGATGAACGCGCTCGAGCGCAACGAGTACACGCGCGCCTGGGAGCGCATCGCGGGCGATCTGCCGCGCCCGCGCGCGATCGTGGCCGTCTCCGCGCACTGGTACACGCCCGGAGCGCGCGTCACCGCCGAGGAACGGCCGCGGACCATCCACGACTTCGGCGGGTTCCCCCAGAAGCTCTACCAGGTGCGGTATCCGGCGGCGGGATCGCCGGAGCTGGCGCAGCGGGTGAGCGATCTGCTCGCGCCGACCGCCGTCGCCCTCGACAACCGATGGGGCCTCGACCACGGGACGTGGTCGGTCCTGGTCCACATGTTTCCCGCGGCCGACGTCCCCGTGGTGCAGCTCGGGATCGACGAGACGCTCACGGCCGAGCAGCACTGGGACCTCGCCCTGCGCCTGCGGCCGCTGCGCGAGGAAGGCGTCCTGATCTTCGGATCGGGTGACGTGGTCCACAACCTGCACACCTACGCGTGGGGCCGGCACCCCGTCGAGCCGTACGACTGGGCGCTGCGCTTCGAGCAAGTCATCCGCACCGCGATCGAGGAGAACGACCTCGAAACCGTGGTCGGCTACGAGAAGCTGGGCCGCGACGCCGCCCTGGCCGCGCCGACGCCGGAGCATTTCCTGCCGCTCGTGTACGTGCTTGCCCAGGGCCGGCCCGACGAGCGGGTCACGTACCCCGTGGAGGGGTTCGACGGCGGGTCGGTATCCATGCTCGGCGTCCGCATCGGATGAGGGCGATCCTCAGCTCGTTCCTCCTGGTCGCCGTCAGCGAGCTCGGCGACAAGACGCAGCTCCTCGCGCTCTCCCTCGCGGCGCGGTTCCGCCGTCCGTGGGTCGTGATGGCGGGGATCCTGACGGCGACGATCGCGAACCACACTCTGGCGTCGCTGGTCGGGTCCTGGGTCGCGGAGCGCGTGCCGGAGCGCGTGATGGCGGGCGCCCTGGCCGCCATCTTCATCGCCTTCGCCCTCTGGACGCTCCGGCCCGACACCCTGGAGGAGGGCGGCGCCCAGTCCCGCTTCGGACCATACTTGAGCACGGTCGTCCTGTTCTTCCTCGCCGAGATGGGCGACAAGACGCAGCTCGCGACGGTCGCCCTGGCGGCGCAGTTCCATTCGGTGGTGCTGGTGACCATCGGCACCACGCTGGGGATGCTCGCCTCGGACGGAGTGGCCGTGTTGCTCGGCGACCGGCTGGCGGACCGGTTACCGATGACGTGGGTCCGGCGGGTCGCCGCCGCGCTGTTCGTCGCGTTCGGCGCCGTCGCGGCGTGGCGCGCGCTCAGCTAGCTCGGCGAATCGCCTCGAGCAGGGCCGACAGCGTCGCCGGCTCGTGCCGCCGCAACGTGCGCAGATTGGCCGCCGCGATCTGGTCGGAGAGGCTGGGCAGCGGCTCGACCTTGCGCAGCTCGTCCGACGAGAGCCGCGAGGCATCGACGTAGATCGAGCCCGCCGGGCGGCCGGAACGGACCCGATCGAGCGTCGCGATGCGGACGAGCTGCAACGTCGGGTCGGGGCTGCGCCGCAGGAACGAGACAGCGCGGTTCGCGTCGGAGAGGTCCATCGGCAGCGCGGGGTGGAAGGCCACGCAGTAGAAGGCGCGCAGCGAGCGCCGCACCTCGTCGCGGAACTCTTCGAACCGGGACAGGTCGCCGGCGAACTCCGGATAGATGAGCAGCGCCACCTCGACTTGCTCCTCGGGCGTCGCTTCCAGCTCTCCTACGATCGCCGCCGTGGCCTCGCCTGGCCGCTCCCCCCGCACCACCCGGCGGGCGAGACGCCCTGCCTCGCGGCACTTGCGCGCGAAGGGGCACAGCTCGAGCGCTTCGACGAACTCGCGCAGGTACCGGTCGTTGCGGGCGAGCGCTCCGGCTTCGATGGATTCCACGGGCCTCCCATGTTAGACGAGCAGCCTCAAGGGATGCCTCGCCGCAAAGATCTGAAGTCCATCCTCCTGCTCGGCTCCGGTCCCATCGTCATCGGGCAGGCCTGCGAGTTCGACTACTCGGGCGTGCAGGCGCTGAAGGCGCTCCGCGAGGAGGGGTACCGCACCATCCTGCTCAACTCCAATCCGGCCACCATCATGACCGATCCGGAGTGGGCGGACCGCACCTACATCGAGCCGCTCACGGTCGAGGCCGCGGAGCGGATCCTGGCCGCGGAACGGCCCGACGCGGTGCTGCCCACGCTGGGCGGGCAGACGGCGCTGAACCTGGCGGTGCAGCTCGCCCGGCAAGGGATCCTGGCGAAGCACGGCACCCAGCTCATCGGCGCCCAGCTCGACGCCATCGAGAAGGCCGAGGACCGCCAGCGCTTCAAGGACACCATGACGGCGGTCGGCCTGGACGTGCCGAAATCCGGCGTGGCGCGCTCGCTGGACGAGGTCAACGCCATCGGCCACGAGCTGGGGTTCCCGCTCATCCTGCGCCCCAGCTTCACGCTCGGCGGCCTGGGCGGCGGGATCGCCTACAACCGCGAGGAGCTGGCCGAGATGGGGGCGCGCGCGCTCGCCTACAGCCCCGTGCACGAGGTCCTCATCGAGGAGTCCGTGCTCGGCTGGAAGGAGTTCGAGCTGGAGGTGATGCGCGACCACGCCGACAACGTCGTGATCATCTGCTCCATCGAGAACGTCGACCCCATGGGCGTGCACACCGGCGACTCGATCACCGTCGCGCCGGCGCAGACGCTGAGCGACGTCGAGTACCAGGACATGCGCGACATGGCCCGCAAGGTGATCCGCGCCATCGGCGTGGAGACGGGCGGGTCCAACATCCAGTTCGGCGTCGATCCGCGCACCGGCCGCATCGTGGTCATCGAGATGAATCCCCGCGTCTCGCGCAGCTCGGCGCTCGCTTCGAAGGCGACGGGGTTCCCCATCGCGCGCATCGCCGCCAAGCTCGCCGTTGGCTACACGCTGGACGAGATCCAGAACGACATCACCAAGTCGACTCCCAGCTCCTTCGAGCCCGCGATCGACTATTGCGTCGTGAAGATCCCGCGCTTCAACTTCGAGAAGTTCCCCCACGCCGACCAGACGCTCACCACCTCGATGAAGTCGGTCGGCGAGGTGATGTCCATCGGGCGCACCTTCAACCAGGCCCTGCAGAAGGCGCTGCGCAGCCTGGAGAACGGAACCACGGGGCTGCACAGCCCGCTCGGCCGCGACGTCCTGCCCGATGTCGCGTACAGCGCGCCGGAGCTGGAGCGCATCCGGTCGGAGGTGAAGACGCCCACGCCGCGACGCCTGTTCTGGGTGGGCGAGGCATACCGGGCGGGGATTCCCACCAGCGAGATCGCGCAGCTCTCCGCCATCGACCCGTGGTTCTTGCGCGAGATCGAGGAGCTGATCCGCGCCGAGCGAGAGATTGCGGGCGGCGAGGCCATCCCGCAGCTGCAGCGGTGGAAGCGGCTCGGGTTCTCCGACAAGCGGATCGCGCAACTCTCGCGCAAGCCGGAGAAGGAGATCGCGCGGCAGCGCGAGGCGCGCGACCTGCATCCGGTGTTCAAGCGCGTCGACACCTGCGCGGCCGAGTTCGAGGCCAACACGCCGTACCTCTACTCCTCGTACGAGGACGAGGACGAGGTGCGCCCCGACGCGCGCAAGAAGGTTCTCATCCTCGGCTCGGGGCCGAACCGCATCGGCCAGGGAGTGGAGTTCGACTACTGCTGCGTGCAGGCCAGCTACGCGCTGCGGGCGGCGGGGTTCGAGACCATCATGGTCAACTGCAACCCCGAGACGGTCTCCACCGACTACGACACCTCCGACCGGCTCTACTTCGAGCCGCTCACGCTCGAGGACGTGGTGGAGATCGCCCGGCGCGAGAAGCCGATCGGCGCCATCGTCCAGTT
>JBJMQJ010000439.1:0-5762 GCA_045802765.1 Myxococcales bacterium | reverse complement strand
TCACGTGCGTGGTGATCACGCCGTTCGGCGCGACGGCCCCCGCGATGACGTTCAGCGCGATGGGCGGCTCCTCGCAGGCACCCGAGCCCGGCGCAGGCTACACCGTCGCGATCAAGGGAGACCGGGCTCGCTGGCGCGCGAGCGGTTCCGAGACCTGGCTCAAGTTGAGCCCGGCGTCCGGGACCGGTCCCGCCACCGTGTCCGTGACCGCCGATGCCGCGGGCGTGACCGCGGGCAAGCACCAAGCCAGCGTCGTCATCGACGATGACGATTCCGGGCGACAACAGTCGTTCCCAGCGACGCTGACGGTCCGGGCGCCGAAGCTGACCACCACGGCGGCGTCCACGTTCACGGTCGACGTCGGCGCGGCCCCCGCCGGCCTGGCACAGCAGATCACCCTCTCCGACGAGATCGCGGGCACATCCCCGGAATGGGCGGTGAGCTGGTCGGTGAAGTCCGTCGGCGTCGACTGGCTGCATCTGTCTCCCACGTCGGGGACGACCTCGCCTCCATCCAGGGTCACGTTGACCGTCGATGCGGCGAAGCTCCTCGCCCTGGACAACGGCAGCCACGACGCGACCGTCGTCCTGTCGTACGACAACGCCGACGCAGCCGGCCAGACCCTCACCGTCCGGATCTCGATGGACCTGTGCTTGCCTCGCGCGGATCGAATCGCGCCCTACCTCGGGACGGCGGACCGGGGCGGGCACTTCTACCTGCGCGGATCCGGTTTCGCGTGCGCCGGACCGAAGCTGGTCGCGCGCCTCGGAACGGCCGAGCTCGCGAAAACCGTCGACAGCGACACCCAGAGCCAAGCGGACTACGCGGGCCTCGCCGCAGGGCGCTATCCCGTGCGCTTCGACAACCACATCGGGCTCGAGCTTGGGAGCGCGGAGCTGGTGGTGCTGGCCCCGCCCGCCCTCGCCTACCAGGCCATCAGTGCGCCGAGCAGAAGGGAGCGCCTCGTCTACGATGCCGAGCGCCAGACGCTGTACGCCGTGAACCGGACCGACCAATCGATCGAGCGATACGCGCGGTCGGGAGGCACGTGGAGCGCGCTCCGCCCGATCGTGGTTCCCGACTTCCAGGACGTCGACCTCTCGCCCGACGGGCGCCTGCTCCTCGTCGCCTCGAAGGACTCGCTGAGCGACCTCGATCTCACCGCCGAAGCGCCGTCGCTGGTCGAGCAGGCCAAGAATCCTGACCCCTTCTGCGGCCAGCACTTCGCGCAGATGGCCGTGCCGAACAGCGGCAAGGTCTTCGTGGTGACCAAGCTGTCCAGCTGCAGCGGATTCAGCGACACGTACTTGTACGACCTCCGCTCCCACGCGGTGACGCGCTCGACCGTCCTGTTCAACGGAATCGCCGC
The DNA here is from genome assembly GCA_045802765.1 of Myxococcales bacterium. Lineage (GTDB taxonomy): Bacteria > Myxococcota > Myxococcia > Myxococcales > 40CM-4-68-19 > VBKO01. Next base: position 4,393 of record JBJMQJ010000439.1, on the reverse strand, counting down.
GGCTTCGGCCGACGGCAGCCGGATCTTCATGGGGTCGAACGGCCTCTCCCCTGCACCCGAGGTGTCGATCTTCAACGCCCTCAACGATTCGATCGTCCGGGGGCCGGTGGATTTCAACCTGTTCGCGGTGAGCGTGAGCGGCGACGCGGCGCGCGTCATCCTCCAGGGCACCGAGGTCTACAGCCGGGCGTTGTCCCTGACCGGACGCCTGCCGGCGGGCGGCGGTGCAGTCGCCTCGCGCGACTCGAGCGGGGCGTACGTGTATCGCGACGACGGGGACGCGGGGCCTCGCCTCGAGGTGTTCGACTTGAACGGCGACCTCACTGCCGGCGCGCTCTATCCGCTGCTGAAGACCGTCAGGCTCGCCGATTCGCCCAACACCGCAGCCGGCGGATCGGTGCAGATGGTGCCCACGCCCGAGGACTCGGCCGTGTTCGTCTCCGGAAACTCCCGGGTCCTGGTAGTACCGGTGAACTGACGGCGGCGTCCGTCATCTCTTCGCGCGCCGCTGGGCGTCTTCGTAGATCTGCACCAGCGGCTCCGCTTGTCGAGCCGGCTCAGCGCTGACGTTGTGAGCGTTTCTGCCGCAGACGCACCGGCCATCCCGACGAGCGATCGATTCTAGCCACCTCCGTTGGTCGTATCCAGCTTCACGGCGCTGGTGTCGCGGGTCCGGGCACGGACCCGCCCGGGGGGGTCCATGGATCTGCGAACCGCGGCGAGTGCTCTCATTGCATCGACTCTCATCGTCGGTTGCGGGAACGGGTCGTCCCGCCCTGCGCCCCGGGTCCAGGGGGCGAACATCGAGACCGTCGGCGGCGCCACCGCGGTCACGACGTTCCATTCCATCGGCCTCTACTGGACTCCCGCCGGCGGCTCGAGCTCCCGCCAATGCAACGTCCAATATCGCCGGCTCAACACGAACGAGGTCTGGAAGACCGGCTATCCGCTTTGGTTCGACAGCCGGAACGGCCAGTACAAAGGTAGCCTGGTCCTGCTGGAGCCGGGGACCACCTACGAGATCAAGCTGGACCTCAGCGGGACGCCGGCGACCGTCGCGAGCCTGAATGCCACCACCTGGAGCGAAACGTTCCCGGAGGGCGCGACCGAGACGTTGCCAGCGACCTCGAGCAGCACGTTCACGATCGGCAGCACGAAATCAGGGACGCCCAGCGCCTATCACGTGTTCAGGGCGGCGCCGGGCGGCTCGACCATCGACGTGGGCAACGGACAGGACAACGACATCGTCATCAACAACGCCTCGTACGTGATCATCCGCGGGCTCACGCTCAAGGGGGCGAGCATCCACGCGATCCGCCTCCTGGGCAACGTGCACGACGTCGTCATCGAGGAGAACGACATCTCGGGATGGGGCCGGATCGATCCTCGGGACGGATTTGGCGTGAACGGGGACACGGGAGTCTTCGCGGACTTTTCCGATACCGCCGAACGCATCGTCATCCAGCGGAACCGCTTTCATCATCCACGATCGGATGCGAACAGTTGGGAGGAACCTCGTCCCAATTTCCCGGATAATCCCAACCATCCGCAGGGCGCGCAAGCAATCGGTTTCAACAACACCAAGGGAAACCACGTCTTCCGGTACAACAGCATCTTCTCGGATGACGCCCACTATTTCAACGACTGTATCGGCGGCAACGATAACCACTCGCCGACGGCCGGCTTCCCAGCGGTCGACTCCGACATCTACGGCAACTCCATTTCGCAGTGCTGGGACGACGCGATCGAGTCGGAAGGAGCGAACCGGAACGTCCGCATCTGGGGCAACTTCATCACCAATACCTTTTCGAAGATCGCCGTGGCCAGCACGCAACAGGGGCCGGTCTACGTCTTCCGCAACATCAGCGGGATCGCCCGCAGGACAGGGATGGACGTCGAACCGGATTGGGACCTGGTGGGGCGCGGAAGCTTCTTGAAGACGAAGGACTTCGGCGGCGGAAAGGTCTTCGCCTTCCACAACACCGTCCTCCAGCCGCCGCCGCTGCCCGGGAAACTCTACCCCCTCGGCGCCGATCCAGGCTTGGGCTGTTGCGAGGGAATGACGAACGTCTTCTCGCGCAACAACATCATCCAGACCTACAAGGACTGGCACTGGAGCATCGCCGACAAGCTCCACGACCCGCAGGGCGACTATGACTACGATCTCTACAACGGCGTGATCGAGGCGCGGCCGGGACAGGAGCCGCACGGGGTCAAGGCCGTACCCATCTACGCGTCCGGCAACGGCCCCGGCGAGTTCGCGCTGGATCCAGCGAGCCCCGGATTCGACCAAGGCGTGGTGCTGCCGGGCTTCAACGACGGCTATACCGGGGCGCAACCCGATATGGGCGCGTTCGAGGTGGGCAGTCCCGCGATGGAGTTCGGCGTCGAGGCCTACCGCCATCCTGTCGCGCCGCTTCTAATGCCCGCCGCCGTCAACGCCGGCGGAGCGGCGATCGCGCCGTACATCGCCGACACGAACTTCTCGGGAGGATCGGTCACGCAGAATTGGTCGGGTGCCATCGATCGGACCGGGGTCACCGCTCCGGCTCCGGAGGCCGTCTACCAGACGGAGCGATACGGGACCTTCACCTACACGATGCCCGGCCTGACTCCGGGCCGCATCTACCACGTTCGCCTGCACTTCGCGGAGAACTGGTGGACCGGCATCGGCCAGCGCAAGTTCGACGTCGCCATCAACGGCACGCTGGTGCTCGACGACTTCGACATCGTGGCCGCGACCGGCGCGCAGCACAAGGCCATCGTCAAGGAGTTCGACGCCGCCGCGAGCGGGAGCGGTCAGGTCGTCATTGCGTTCACCAGCGTCGTGGACAGCGGGCTCATCAACGGCATCGAGGTGCAGGGCCCGCCGGGCGCGCCGTTCTCGATCAACGCCGGCGGGAGCGCGGCCGCGCCGTTCGTCGCCGATACGGGCTTCTCCGGAGGCTCGGTGACCACCAACTGGACCGGCGCGATCGACACGTCGGCCGTGGCGCACCCGGCGCCGCAGCCGGTCTATCAGAGCGAGCGCTACGGCAATTCGACCTACACCTTGACCGACCTCACGCCGGGCACCCGCTACCTGGTCCGGCTGCACTTCTGTGAGAACTACGCGCCCAACACGACCGTCGGCTCGCGCAAGTTCGACGTGACGATCAACGGCACGCTGGTGCTCGACGACTACGACATCCTGGCCGAGGCGGGAGCGCAGCACCGCGCAGTCACCAAGGAATTCGTCGTCTTGCCAAACGCCACCGGCCGGATCCTCCTCGGGTTCACCGACGTCGTCCAGAGCGCGCTCATCAATGGCATCGAGGTGCTAGACGTGCCGGCGAACCAGGCCATCTGCGGGGACTCGATCGTCACGCCTCCCGAGGTCTGCGACGACGGGGTGAACAACGGCGCTTACAACGGCTGCGCCGCGGGCTGCCTGGCCCTTGGACCCCGCTGCGGCGATAGCACGGTCAACGGGCCCGAGACTTGCGACGACGGCAATCTCGTGGGCGGCGACGGCTGCTCGGCGACGTGTCAGATCGAGCCGTCGGTGAACGGACCGGTCTCGGTCAACGCGGGTGGACCCGCGCTGGCGCCATTCGTCGCCGATTCCGGCTTCTCCGGCGGCACGACGACCACCAACTGGACCGGCGCGATCGACATGACGGCGGCTCCCGGCGCCGCCCCCGAGGCGGTCTATCGCAGCGAACGCTTCGGCAACATGACCTACACGATCGCCGGTCTCACGCCCGGCGCCTCCTATGACGTCCGCCTGCACTTCGCAGAGAACTGGTGGACCGCAGCCGGGCAGCGCCTCTTCAACGTCGCGGTGAACGGGACCAGCGTGCTCGCCAACTTCGACGTGTTCGCCGCGGCGGGGGCGCAGCACAAGGCGGTGGTGCGCGAGCTCAGCGGCGTCGCCAACGCGAACGGTCGGATCGTCATCGCCTTCACGACGGTGACCGACAATGCCCTGATCAACGGAATCGAGGTCCTCGCTCCGCCCGTCAGCGCAGCGGGCCCGATTTCGATCAACGCCGGCGCCGGCGCCGCGGCTCCGTATGTCGCCGACGTCGGTTTCAGCGGAGGCACGACGACCACCAACTGGACCGGCGCCATCGATACCACTGGCGTCTTCCGGCCCGCGCCCGCGGCCGTCTATCAGGCCGAGCGCTTCGGCCCCATGACGTACACGATCGGCGGTCTCGCGGCGGGCCGCTCGTACCACGTGCGCCTGCACTTCGCCGAGAACTGGTGGACGGGCGCCGCCCAGCGAAAGTTCAACGTCGCCATCAACGGAGCCGCAGTGCTCACCAACTTCGACGTCTTCGCGACCGCGGGGGCAGCGCACAAGGCGGTGGTCCGCGAGTTCGTCGCAGCGGCGAGTGGCCTGGGCCGG
>JBJMQJ010000438.1:0-10829 GCA_045802765.1 Myxococcales bacterium | reverse complement strand
CGGCTCGAGGCGGTTGGGATGCGACGGATCGAGCGAGAACTGCGACCCCCGGTTCTGCAGCGCGAATCCGAGCCTGCCGGGCACCATGCCCGAGCCGAAGTGCTGGTAGATGCTCTGGATGAACGAGACGCAGTTCCGCTCCGCGTCGACCGCGGCGAGGTAGGCCGTGTCGCCTCGCAGCCGTTCTCCCGGAGGCAACCCGACGCTTGCGCGGCGGGGATCGATGAGCTTGCGCCTGCCGGCCGCGTAGCTCTTCGAGATCAGCTCGTCGACCGGGACGGAGGCTTTCTCCGGGTCGGCGATGAAACGAGCGCGATCGGCCCAGGCGACCTTCTTCGCCTCGACGACGAGGTGCCAGTAATCCGCCGAGCGGGGCCCGAGGCTCCGCAGGTCGAAGCCTTCGAGCAGGTTGAGGATCTGCAGCGCGGTGACTCCCTGGCCTGGCGGCGGCAGCTCCCAGACCTGGACTCCGCGATAATCCGAGCCGACCGGGTCGACCCACGCCGCCGACGTCTCGGCGAGGTCGTCGGGCGCCAGCAGCCCTCCTGACGCCTGGGAGAAGGCGACGAGATCGCGCGCGATCCGCCCGCGGTAGAACGCGTCGCGGCCGCCGCGCGCCAGCTCGCGGTAGGTAGCCGCTAGAGATGGGTTGCGAAAGATCTCTCCGGGGCGCGGCGCGCGGCCGGCGGGCAGATAAGTGCGCGCCGAGTCCGGATACGCCGCCAGGACAGGCTCGCTCGCTTGCCACATCCCGGCGATCACCTCGCTGACGGGGAACCCCTCCTCGGCGATGGCGATCGCCGGCTCCAGGAGCTCGGCGAGCGGACGCGATCCGAAGCGGGCCCGCAGCGCTTCCCATCCGTCGACCGCGCCCGGGACGGACCACGAGAGAGGACCGCCGGCGGGCAGCTCGGTGAAACCGCGCGCCCGCATCTCGTCCAGGCTGGCGCGATGAGGCGAGCGGCCGCTGGCGTTGAGCCCGAAGAGCTTCCCGCTGCGCGCTTCCCACACCATCGCGAAGAGATCGCCGCCGATCCCGCAGGACAACGGCTCGACCACGCCGAGCACCGCGTTCGCGGCGATGGCGGCATCCACGGCGTTCCCGCCCCGGCGCAACACATCGATTCCGACCTGCACGGCGAGCGGCTGGCTCGTGGCGACCATCCCGTGCATGGCGTGCACCACGGAGCGGCCGACGCTCCCGGCGCGGCGGACATGGCGCGGCGTTCCCAGCGGCGGGTCTGCGGGCATCGAGCCTCCCTGAGCGTCCGGACAGAACCGCTATCGCATTCCGCTCAGGGCGTGAAGGTGCTGGTGATGCAGTCCGTGCTGTAGAACGGCAAACCGAAGCGGAACGGTGGAGCGTCAGCGCCGTCCCAAGGCGCCTGCCGCGCGGTGAGGATCGCGACGTACGGGCGTCCAGGGGTGAGGACTCCCGGGGGCATGGTGAAGGAGCTTTCCGATCGGACGGTGGCCTCGAGCGCGGTGCTGCCGTCGAGCGCGACGATGTTCACGACCACCGACGTCGCCGCCCCGAGGACCGGCGCGGACCAGGAGATGGTCGGCTGCGTGCCCACTCCGTTCTGCGGCTGGAACAGGCTCCGGCCGTTCACCTGCGGCGCCCTGACCGGACCGAGGGCAGGCTCGATCGGGGCCGAGGACATGGGCTCCTGCGCCGCGGCGAACGCGGTCAACGACTCGGCGGCGGAGCCCCGTGCGGAAAAGGGCACGTCGTAGAAGTAGAGGGTCTGGCGGTACTCCTGCCATAGCTGCGAATCGCCGAACTGTCCGTACGCCACCGTCCCGTAGCTCGTATCGGGCAAGGACGTGCTCCCGGCGGTGAAGTCGTAAGCGAGCAGCAGCGGGCGGACGACCGGCGAATCCTGGGGCATGTCCGGGAAGTGCGTCCCGTGCGGGACGGCAAATACGTCGAAGGAGAATTGGTGGGTCGTCGCCGAAGGGCCGACGTCGGGCGTGAGCGCGGCGAATTGCGTATACCGCACGTCGGCGGTCATGCTCCCCGTCTGCGGGACCGGGGCGAGCGGCACGTCGATGGTCGCCGCGACGCCGTCCCGTAGCGTCACGGTCGAGACGCGAGCTGCCTTGGTCGCGGGGCGGTACACGGCGGCCGCCGGTCCGGTTCCGAGGGTCCGGTGGCTGGCCTGGTAGAACCAAAGGACGTCGCCCTTCGATGCGTCGGGGAGCCCGGCGACCGGATTGCCGGGCACCACGCTGAGAACGTCGCGCCAATCGACCGTGCCGTCGAACGACGTGGAGCCGGCGGCGGGCCCGCCACGGAACCAGGGCCGCAACGACAGGTTGGCTTGCGAGCTGGCGACCTCGAACTGGTCGCCTGTGAGCGTATTGCCAGGCGTCCAGGGATCCAGGTTCGAGACGTTCAGCGTCACCGGGGTCGGGTTCGCCGTGCGGGCGAGATCCTGACGGTACGCCACGACCGAGCTGAGATCCGGAGTGCTGGTCGTGAATTCGTAGAGGACGGCGCCCTCCCGGCGCGCCATTCCCTCGATCTCGAGGAAGTAGCGGCCGGCGGGAACGGCGTGGATGGTGAAGCTGCTCCCGTCCGGGGCGAAGACTCCCGCGAAGCGTTGGTACCCGCGCCCGGCGGTCGGCACCAATGCCGAGATCGTCACGCCCGGCTGCGGCGTGTTGACACGACTCTTGCGGCCATCGTCCGTCCAGAAGATCTTCGCGAACGCGCCCGTCACGTCCCGGCGCTCACCGCACACGGCGATGGCCGACCGAGTGCCGCAGGGTGGGCCCACGAAGCCCCGGCTGAAATGGCTGATCTGCGCGACGGCGGTGGTGCCCTGGATGATCGTCGGCAGCTCCTCGTAAGCGGCGCCCTGGGGCGCCGTCCAGTACACCGAGCCGGCACCAGTGCCCGAGGGAACCGTGAACGTCACCGTCACCGGCTTCGAGAACGTGGTCCCATCCGGACCGAACTCGTAGACGGGCGAGAGCGCGCCGCCGGACGACTGCTCGGAGACCTGCGCGATCGTGATGGTGGTGTCCTTGGCCAGGGCGCCGGCGGGGATCTCCAACGCGGCACCGCCCGCCATTGCAAGCATTCCGCCCGAAGGGCCTATCACCGCGCTGGCCCCATCCGTGCGATGCACGTCGGTGCCGAAGGTGCAACCCGCGAAGAATCCAGCGCAGAGCGCCGCCAGCACGGAACGCATGCGGCTCCTCCGGATCTCCATGTCCAGCCTCCCGACCATGATGCCGCCCGCCTGGCCACGGACACCTAATTCCGCCGGATGGACCGCGGCAGGCGTCCCGCGGCAACCGTGTTCAGTCGCGAGCAGGGCGAATCACAAAGAGAGCCGCCGCAGCCGGAGAGCATTTGCGATAACGGACACCGAGCTGAGGCTCATGGCCGCGCTTGCGAGCATGGGGCTCAGCAAGAGACCGATGAACGGATACAGCAGGCCCGCCGCCACCGGCACGCCCACCATGTTGTAGGCGAACGCCCAGAACAGGTTCTGGCGGATGTTGCGCAGCGTGCCCTTGCTCAGCCGGCGCGCCCGGACGATGCCGCGCAGGTCGGCTTTGATCAGCACGATGCCGGCGCTCTCCATGGCAACGTCGGTTCCGGTGCCCATCGCGATGCCCACGTCGGCTGAGGCCAACGCGGGAGCATCGTTGATGCCGTCGCCGGCCATCGCGACCACCCGCCCGTGGGCGCGCAGGCGCTGCACCACCTCTTCCTTGTCGGCTGGCAGCACCTCGGCATGCACCTCGGCAATGTCCAGCTTGCGCGCGACGGCCTCGGCCGTCACGCGATCGTCGCCCGTGACCATGACCGCGCGCACGCCATCGTCGCGCAAGGCGCGCAGCGCCTCCGGAGCGGACTCCTTGATCGGGTCGGCCACCCCGAGCAGCCCGAGGAGCTGTCCCTCGGCGATGAGGAACACCACCGTCTGCCCCTCGGCCTGCAACACCTCGGCCTGTTGCCGCGCCTCGCCCGCGTCGACGCCGAATCCGGCGAGCAACGCGGCGTTTCCCAGCGCGATCTTCCGGTCTTCGACGTTCGCCACGACTCCCTGTCCCGGGATGGCGCGGAACGACGAGGCGGGTGGCGCCACGACGCCGCGCTCCTGCGCGGCCTGGAGGATGGCGCCCGCGAGCGGATGCTCGCTGCCGCGTTCCAATGCGGCCGCGAGGCGCAGGACCTCGCCCGCGGAGAGCCCGGCGATGGGCTGGAGGGAGACGAGGCGCGGCTTGCCCTCGGTGAGCGTCCCGGTCTTGTCGAGGAGCAATGTGTCGACGCGCGCGAGCGTCTCCAGCGCCTCGGCGCTGCGCACCAGCACGCCGGCCCCGGCACCGCGCCCGGTGGCGACCATGACGCTGATCGGCGTCGCGAGGCCGAGGGCGCACGGGCATGCGATGATCAGCACCGAAACGGCGCTCACCAAGGCGTGCGCGAAGCGCGGCTCGGGACCGAGCGCGAGCCAGCCGGCGAACGTGGCCGCGGCCACGGCGACCACCGCGGGGACGAACCAGCCGGCGACGCGGTCCGCCAACCTCTGGATGGGGGCACGGCTGCGCTGGGCCTCGGCGACGAGCCGCACGATCTGCGCGAGCAGCGTTCCTTCGCCCACCCGCTCGGCACGCATCAGGAACGTCCCGTTCACGGCGACCGTGGCGCCGGTGACCTTGCCACCCGGGACCTTGTCCACCGGCAGCGGCTCGCCGGTGATCATCGACTCGTCCACGGTGCCGTGGCCGTCGATCACCACGCCATCGACCGGCACCCTCTCGCCTGGACGGACGCGGAGCACGTCGCCGGGCTGTACCTGTTCGAGCGGGACGTCGCGCTCGCCTTCTCCCTCGACCTTGCGCGCGGTCTTCGGAGCGAGGCCGAGGAGCGCCCGGAGCGCGCCGCGCGTCCGGGCGCGGGCGCGCAACTCGAGCACCTGGCCGAGCAGGACGAGCGTCACGATGGCAGCAGCCGGCTCGAAGTACACGGGCAACGCGCCGTGAGCGTCGCGGACGGTGGCGGGGAGCAGCCCGGGCGCGATGGTGGCCGCGACGCTGAAGAGGTACGCGACGCCGGTTCCGAGCGCGATCAGCGTGAACATGTTCGGGCTGCGGTTCCTGACGGAGACCCAGCCTCGCTCGAAGAACGGGCGGCCACCCCAGAGCACTACCGGCGTAGCGAGCGCAAGCTCGATCCACGCGATCAGCGCCGGCGATGACGCGTGCTGCACCGGCTGACCGGGCAGAAGATCCGACATGCCGAGAAGGACGACGGGCACGGTCAGCACGGCGCTCGCGCGGAACCTCCGCAGCATGTCCCGCAGCTCGGGGTTCTCCTCGCCCTCGGCCGACACGGCGATCGGCTCGAGAGCCATGCCGCAGATCGGGCACGCGCCCGGCCCGTCGGCGACGATCTGCGGATGCATCGGACAGGTCCACTTCGTGCCGGCGGTCGCGGGCACCGCCTGCGGCGCCGCGGATCCATCGAGGAAGCTTCGCGGGTCGGCCAGGAACCGCTCGCGGCAGCGCGGGCTGCAGAAGCCGATCTCGGTGCGGTCGTGGACGACGGTGCCGCCCCTGGGATGGTCGAGGTCGACGGTCATGCCGCAGACCGGGTCGCGACCGCTGCGCCCGGGATCCTGCCCTTGCTGCTCTCTCGCTCTCAAGGTCGCCCTTTGCTCCGGCGCTGTACCCCGCCTGGCGCAGGCGCGCAACGAGCGAGGGAAGTTGCCTCGCCGTCACATGGTTGCCACACGCCTGGGATAGACGAAAGGCGTGGCGCTCTTCTGGCGCAAGGTGACGCTCGACGAGGTGCTCGCCGCCGTCCGCATGGAGCTGGCGGCGCGGCGCCCGGGCGAGCCGCTGCCGCGCGAAATCGTCGAGGTGTCCCGCCTGCTCCAGGCCGAAGAAGCCGGGTTCGTCGCCGGAGGCCCGCCGCCCGGAGCGCAGGAGATGGTGGACGGGATCCCGGACGCGGCCGGCATTCTCGATCCGCGCGGCCGCCTCGCGGTGCTGAACCGCGCGCTCGACGCGCTGGTGGGGACGGGCCGCGCGGTCGGGCGGACGCTGCTGGAGATCACGCGCAGCTCCGAGCTGGGAGACGCCGCCGAGCGGGCCATCTCGGGAACGCCCGGCCGCGGACAGTTCAACGTCGTGTCGTTGGACAAGCTGCTCTTCGCGACCCTCTCGCCGCTCGCGGATCGCAGGGCGCTGGTCATCTTCCGCGACCTCACCGAGGAGAAGCGGCTGGAGAGCGTGCGGCGCGACTTCATCGCCAACGCGAGCCACGAGCTGCGCACGCCGGTGGCGGCCATCACCGGCGCCGTCGAGACGCTGCTCTCCAGCGGGAAGATGCTCGATCCCGCCGCGCGGGGATTCGTCGAGATGATCGCGCGGCACGCGGATCGGCTCTCGCGCCTGACGCGCGAGCTGCTCGACCTGTCGCGCCTCGAGCGGGGCGAGTTCCACGTCGAGCTCGGCCCGGTCGAGCTGGCGCCGCTCGTCACCGCCTCCCTCGACCTGATGCGTGAACGCGCCGATGGAAAGCGCATCAAGCTCGGCTTCGACGGGCCTCCCGGTCTGCGCGTGGTCGCGGATCGGCGCGCGTTGGAGCAAATCCTCACCAATCTGCTCGACAACGCGGTGAAGTTCACGCCCGACGGGGGACGGGTGACCGTGCTCGCCGACGGGAACGGTCCGTCGGTGGTGCTGTCCGTGCTCGACACGGGGCCCGGCATCGAGCCGCGCCACCGCGCGCGCCTCTTCGAGCGCTTCTACCGCGCGGACACCGGCCGCGCGCGCGAGAACGGCGGGACAGGCCTGGGGCTCGCCATCGTCAAGCATCTCGCGCAGGCGCAGCGCGGAGAGGTGGGCGTCGAGAGCGGCCAGGGAGGCAGCCGTTTCTGGGTGAAATTGCCGGCCGCGCCGTAGAAGCGCCACGCGCTTGTCACACGCACGCCACATTGACCGACTAGAAGGAGCCGCATGAAAAGGAGCCACGCAGCGCTGCTTTCCACCCTCGCCATCGCCTCGGCTGCAATCGCCGCGGACAAGATGTTGATCACCGGAGCGGGCGCCACGTTCCCGTACCCGCTCTACTCGAAGTGGTTCAGCGACTACAACAAGCTCCACCCCGAGGTGCAGATCAACTACCAGTCGATCGGCTCGGGAGGCGGCATCAAGCAGATTACCGAGAAGACCGTCGACTTCGGGGCCAGCGACGCGCCCATGACGGACGAGGAAATGGCGAAGGTCCCCGGCATCCAGCACATCCCGACGGTGCTCGGCGCGGTGGTCGTCGTCTACAACGTCCCCGGGCTCGAGGGCCTGAAGCTCACGCCAGAGACGCTCTCGGCGATCTTCCTGGGAAAGATCACGCGCTGGAGCGATCCCGCGATCGCGAAGGACAACAAGGGCGCCAAGCTGCCCGACTCCGCCATCGCCGTGGCGCACCGCTCCGACGGCTCCGGCACCACCGCCGTCTTCACGGACTACCTGAGCAAGGTATCGACCGAGTGGAAGTCGGGACCGGGATCGGGCAAGAGCGTGCGCTGGCCGGCCGGCCTCGGTGGGAAGGGAAACGAAGGCGTCACCGGCATCGTCAAGCAGACGCAGGGCGCGATCGGTTACGTCGAGCTGGCGTACGCGAGCCAGAACAAGCTCGCCGTGGCAGAGCTGCGCAACCGCGACGGCAAGTTCGTCAAGCCGTCGATCGAGAGCGTCTCGGCGGCGGCGGAGAAGGCGGAGCTGCCCGACGACTACCGCGTCTCGATCACCGATGCACCCGGAGCCAGCGCGTATCCGATCTCGGCATTCACGTATCTGCTGGTCTACCAGGACCAGCGCGATGCGGCGAAGGGCGAAGCCCTGGTCCGGTTCCTCTGGTGGGCGGTGCACGACGGGCAGAAGCTCGCGGCTCCGCTCGACTACGCTCCCCTCCCCGCGCCGGCGGTGCGCAAGGTGGAGCAGACGCTCACCAAGCTCACTGTCCAGGGAAAGAGAGTCCTTGCAACGAGCAAGTGACATCCTGACGGTCCACAAGCCGGGGCGGCTGTCGCGCATCGCCGCCCCGGTCAGGGCCAACCTGCCCGACAAGGCGTGGGCCGGAATCCTCACGCTGCTCGGCCTCGCCGTCCTCGCCGTCGCGGCGGTGATCATCGTCGAGCTTTGGCGGCTCTCGACCGGCGTGCTGGCGCGGACCGGCCTCTTGTCGTTCGTGCTGGGGTCGGAATGGGACGTGGTGCGGGATCTGTACGGCGCCCTGCCGTTCATCTACGGCACGCTCATCACCAGTTGCGTCGCGCTGCTGCTCGCGCTGCCGATCTCGGTTGGCCTGGCGCTGTTTCTGACGGAGATGGCGCCGCCCGGCGTGCGTTCGATCGTCTCCTTCCCCATCGCGCTGCTCGCCGGAATTCCCAGCGTCGTCTACGGGCTGTGGGGGCTCTTCGTGCTGGTGCCGCTGCTCCGCGGCCACGTGGAACCTTGGCTGGCGAGCACGCTCGGCTTCCTGCCCTTCTTCCGCGGTCCACCCATCGGGCTTGGCTATCTGGCGGCCGGCGTGATCCTGGCGATCATGATCCTGCCCACGATCACCAGCATCGCCATCGAGGTCTTGCGCACCGTTCCGCTCTCGCTGCGCGAGGCCGCCCTGGCGTTGGGCGCGACGCGCTGGGAGACCATCCGCATCTCCGTGCTGCCCTATGCGCGCGCGGGCATCATGGGCGCGACCATCCTTGGGCTGGGTCGCGCGCTCGGCGAGACGATGGCCGTCACCATGCTCATCGGCAACTCGCCCACGGTCTCCGCCTCGCTCTTTGCGCCGGGGTATTCGCTGCCCGCGGTGATCGCGAACGAGTTCGCCGAGGCGAGCGGCGGCCTCCATACCGGCGCCCTGGCGGCGCTGGGATTGATCCTGTTCGCGGTCACGCTGCTGCTCAACGTCGCGGCCCGGCTCCTGGTGCGCATCTCGCGGCGCGGGCCGGCGCGGGTGGCCGCATGAGCACGCGGATCCGCCGGCGCGCGGTGAACGTCGCCATGACGGGGCTCTGCGCGCTGGGGCTCCTCGTCGCGCTGGTGCCGCTCGCCTCGGTGCTCTGGCTCGTCGTCTCCAAGGGAATCCGCGGTCTCGATCTCCATTTCTTCACCCAGCTGCCCACGCCGGTGGGAGAGCGGGGCGGCGGCGTCGGCAACGCCATCCTCGGATCGCTCTACATCGTGGGCATCGCCTCGGCCATCGGGGTGCCTCTGGGTGTCGGCGCGGGCGTGTACCTCGCGGAGCGCGGCGGTGGGCGCGCGGGCGACGCGATCCGCTTCACGGCCGAGGTGCTCTCCGGCGTACCCTCCATCATCGTCGGCATCGTCGCGTACGGGATCGTCGTCTTGCCCATGCGCCGCTTCTCCGCGCTGGCCGGGGGTGTCGGGCTCGCGGTGCTGATGGTCCCCACGCTCGCGCGCAGCACCGAGGAGTTGGTCCGGCTCGTCCCGCGCGCGCTGCGCGAGGCATCGCTGGCCCTGGGCGTGCCCGAATGGCGCACCTCCGTGCGCGTGGTGCTGCGCACCGCCCTGGGCGGCATTCTCACCGCCATCCTCCTCGCCGTGGCGCGCGCGTCGGGCGAGACGGCGCCGCTCCTGTTCACCTCGCTCAACAACCAGTACTGGAACTGGCGGGCCGATCAGCCGACCGCCTCGCTCACCGTCCAGATCTTCAACTACGCGGTGAGCCCTTACGAAGACTGGCACGACAAGGCGTGGTCGGCGGCTCTCGTGCTGCTGCTCCTCGTCGGCGCGCTCTCGTTGATGGCGCGGTTCCTCGCGCGCAGCCGGTTCGGAGCGCAGCGGTGATCCGCTCGCAGCCGCGCCAGAAGGTCGAGGTCCAGGACCTCAACGCCTGGTTCCGCGGAGTGCACGCGCTTCGCGGCGTGACGCTCACGGTGCCGGCGAATACCGTGCTGGCCATCATTGGCCCCTCCGGCTGCGGCAAGAGCACCTTCGTGCGCTGCATCAACCGCATGCACGAGCTGGTGCCCGGGGCCCACCAGAGCGGCCACATCCTCGTGGACGGCAAGGACCTGCACGCGCGTGGCGTGGATCCCGTCGATTTGCGCCGGCGCGTGGGGATGGTCTTCCAGCGCGCCAACCCGTTCCCCACCATGTCGATCGTCGACAACGTGGTGGCGGGCCTCAAGCTGAACGGCATCCGCGGCAACCATGCCGAGATCGCCGAGAAGAGCCTGCGCCAGGCGGCGCTCTGGGACGAGGTGAAGGATCGTCTCCAGACCAGCGCGCTGTCGCTCTCCGGCGGCCAGCAGCAGCGGCTGTGCATCGCGCGCGCGCTGGCGATCGGGCCCGAGGTGCTGCTGATGGACGAGCCGGCCAGCGCGCTGGACCCGATCGCGACGGCAAAGATCGAGGAGCTGATCCGCGAGCTGCGCGAGCAGCTCACCATCGTGATCGTGACGCACAACATGCAGCAGGCAGCCCGCGTCTCCGACGCCACCGCCTTCTTCTACATGGGCGAGCTGGTCGAGCACGGCCCGACCGAGCAGATCTTCACGAACCCCAAGGAGTCCCGCACCGAGGATTACGTCACCGGGAAATTTGGGTAAGGAGAGGGCGATGGCCCTGAAGAAGCATACCGATCGCACCTACGACGCCGAGCTGGAGGAGCTGCGCTCGAAGCTCCTCACGCTGGGCGGCAAGGTGGAGGCGGAGATCGCCCAGAGCATGCGCGCGCTGACCGAGCGCGACTCGAAGCTTGCCGAGCAGGTGGTCGGGTCGGATCGCGAGGTGAACCGGCTCGAGCTGGAGGTGGACGAGAGCTGCCGCCGGCT
>JBJMQJ010000437.1:0-5401 GCA_045802765.1 Myxococcales bacterium | reverse complement strand
GTCCTGCGGTGAGTCGAGGAACGTGTCGATCCACCGGCGCCATGGACGTCCGGCGGCGGACGGCGGTAGCTGAAAGGAGAGCGGCTCCCAGTACGCGTTGAGGATCACGTGGAAGAGCGCACCCTCCTTCGGGGGCCTCGCCGTGAACGCGATGCTGCGCGAAGAGGGTCGCCAGTCGGGTTCGTTCAGCTTCAAGCCGTGCCAGGTGATGTCGGACTGGCGAAGGAGCTGGTTCAGGGCCAATCGCTCGCTCTCGTCGCGCATCGTGCGGCGGGCGTTGAGCAGGGTGACGAAGCGATGCAGATCGGCCCGCTTCGCCACGAGAGTCCAGTCGAACCAGCTCGTCTCGTCGTCCTGGCAATAGGCGTTGTTGTTGCCGCCTTGCGTGCGGCGAACCTCGTCGCCCATGAGCATCATGGGCATCCCGGCCGAGAGCACGGTCACCGTGAAGAAGTTCTTCACCTGCCGCGTTCGCAGCTTCTCGATGGCGGGATCGTCGCTGGGACCTTCCACTCCACAATTCCAGCTCCGGTTGTCGTCGTCGCCGTCGCGGTTGTCTTCGCCGTTTTCCTCGTTGTGCTTCCGGTCGTAGGAGACGAGATCGTTCAGGGTGAATCCGTCGTGAGAGGTGACGAAATTGACGCTCGCCTCGGGCTCGCGCTGCTTGTGCCCGTAGAGTGACGGGCTGCCCATCAGGCGGTCGACGAATCGTTCGATGGTGCCTTCCTCGCCGCGGAAGAAGCTGCGGACGTCGTCGCGAAAACGTCCGTTCCATTCCTTCCAGCTGTCGCCGACGAAGCTCCCCACCTGGTACAGGCCGGCGGCGTCCCACGCTTCGGCGATGAGCTTGGTTCCGGCCAGCGCGGGTTCCGACTCGATGTCCCACAGCACCGGCGGGTTCGGGATGACCTGCCCCGACGAGTCGCGCGCCAGGATCGACGCGAGGTCGAACCGGAACCCGTCGACGTGCATCGTCTCCACCCAATAGCGGAGGCTGTCGATGATCATCCGGCGCACGATTGGATGGTTGGCGTTGAGCGTATTCCCCGTGCCGCTGTAGTTGGCATATCGCGAGCGATCCGCTTCGAGGGTGTAATAGGTCGCGTTGTCGAGCCCGCGGAAGCTCAGCGTCGGCCCGAGGTGATCGCCCTCGGCCGTGTGGTTGAAGACGACGTCGAGGATGACCTCGATCCCCGCTCGATGCAGGGCCTTCACCATGTCGCGAAATTCATCGATCGGAGCGAGGGGATGCTGGCCGGAGCTGTAGCCGTGGTGGGGCGCGAAGAAGGAGATCGGCGCGTAGCCCCAGTAGTTGGTCAGTCCGCGAGGCGCATCCTGGACGTCGAACTGGAACACGGGCAGCAGCTCCACCGCGGTGATCCCCAGGTTCTGCAGATAGGGAACCTTCTCGATTACGCCCGCGTACGTCCCCCGCTTTTGCTCCGATATGCCCGAGCTGGGATGGCGCGTGAACCCTCTCACGTGCATCTCATAGATGATCGTTCGCGAGGAGGGCCGCTGCAGCGGGACGTCGCCCTCCCAATCGTACGCGGAGCAATCGACCACCACGCTCTTCATGGCCGTCGGCGCGTCGCCGGCATCCGCTCGTGCCGCATCGCGGCTGTAGCCGTTCGGCACCACCACGGCACGCCCGTAGGGATCGAGGAGCACCTTGGTCGGGTCGAAGCGCATTCCGCTCGCGGGATCCCAGGGGCCATGGACGCGGTATCCATAGATCTGGCCGGGCTGCAGGTCCGGGACGAAGAGGTGCCAGTAGTGGTACGTGCGATTGGCCCCGGGATCGAGCCGGATCACGCGCGTCGGGTGTGCAGCGGCCTCCCTTTCGAAGAGGAGCAGCTCCACCCCGGATGCACCGCGCGAGTAGACGCTGAAATTGACGCCGCCAGGAAGGATCGTCGCGCCCAACGGCGCGGCGCGTCCGCTGCTGCCTGAATCGGCCTGCAATGCGCCTACGCCCTTCCCAGGAGCGTCTTCGCCGCCGCCACCACGCGCTCCGGCTCGAACCCGAATTTCTTCTGCAGCTCCTTGAGCGGCGCCGAGGCTCCGAACGTCTTCATCCCGATCACCTGGCCCGTGGGGCCGACATATCGATCCCATCCGAAGGTGGAGGCCTGCTCGATCGCGATGCGCGCCTTCACCTCCGGCGGAAGCACGCTATCCCGATACTCGCGCGCCTGCTGTTCGAAGATCTCCCACGACGGCATGGAGACGGCGCGCGAGCGGATCCCCTCGGCAGTGAGCTTTTCGTGCGCCTCCACTGCCAGGTTCACTTCGCTGCCGGAGGCGATGAGGATGATTTCGGGATCTCCGTTTGGAGCATCCGCCAATACGTACGCCCCGCGCGAAAGGCCCGCCGCGGGAGCGTAGCGGCGGCGATCCAGCGTTGGCAGCGCCTGCCGCGAAAGTACCAGCACGGCCGGCTGATGGCGGAGTTGCATCACGTAGCGATATGCCTCCACCACCTCGTTGGCGTCGCCGGGCCGCAGCGTGACGAGCCCGGGGATCGCGCGAAGCGACGCGAGGTGCTCGATCGGCTGGTGCGTCGGGCCGTCCTCGCCGTCACCCATGGCGTCGTGGGTGAAGATCAAGAGGGTGGGCAGCTCCATCAGCGCCGAGAGCCGGATCGCGGGGCGCGCGTAGTCGCTGAAGATGAAGAACGTCGCGCCGAACGGCCGCAGCTTCGAGAGCGCCATGCCGTTGACGGCCGCGGCCATCGCATGCTCGCGGATGCCGAAGTGCAGGTTCTTGCCGCCCGGGCTTCCCGCCTGGAAGTGTCCCGCACCCTCGTACGTCAGCGTGGTCTTGTTGGACGGCCCGAGATCGGCGGAGCCTCCCAGGAACCACGGGATGTTCTGCGCGAGTACGTTCAGCACCTTGCCCGAGGCGTCCCGGCCGGCGATGCCCTTTGCGTCGGCCGTGAAGACGGGCAGGTTGCGGTCCCACCCATCCGGCAAGTCTCGGCGCTGCAACTGATCGATCTCCCGGGCCAGCTCCGGATACTCGGATCGGTACGAGGCGAGAAGCCTCGTCCACTTGCTCCGGGCGTCCGCGCCGCGCGCTCCAATGCCCGCGGCGAAGTGCTCGCGGACGCCGTCCGGGACCAGGAACTGCGCGTCCTCGGGCCAGCCGTAGCTGCGTTTGACGAGCCGGCATTCCTCCTCGCCGAGCGGCTCGCCGTGGGCCGCCGCGGTGTCGTGCTTGTTCGGCGAGCCGTAGCCGATGTGGCTGTCGAGAACGATGAGCGTCGGCCGCCCCTTCGTCTCTCGGAAGGTGCCCAGCGCTTGCTCGATGCGGCCCAGGTCGTTGGCGTCGCCCACGCGCAGGACGTTCCATCCGTATCCCTGGAACCGGGCGGGGACGTCTTCCGTGAAGGCGAGGTTCGTCGACCCCTCGATGGTGATGTGGTTGTTGTCGAAGACCCAGCAGAGATTGTCGAGGCCCAGATGGCCTGCCAGCGAGGCAGCTTCCGACCCGATTCCCTCCATCAGGCAGCCGTCTCCGACGACGGTGTAGATGTCGTAGTCGAAGATGGGAAAGCCCGGCTTGTTGTAGCGGGCGGCGAGCCATTTGCGGGCGATGGCCATTCCCACGCTGGTCGCGGCGCCCTGCCCGAGCGGGCCGGTCGTGGTCTCGACGCCGGAGACCCAGTGGTACTCGGGGTGCCCCGGCGCCTTGCTCCCGATCTGGCGGAACCGGCGGATGTCCTCGAGCGTCACCGAAGGCTGCCCGAGCCGTTCGTATTCGGCGTTCACCGCCTTGGTCCCGCTCAGGTGCAGCACCGACCAGAGCAGCATCGAGGCGTGACCGTTGGAGAGGACGAACCGATCGCGGTTCGGCCAGATCGGATCGTCCGGGTCGAAGCGCATCACGCGGTTCCACATCGTGTAGACGAGCGGCGCCAACGCCATCGGCGTGCCGGGATGACCCGACTTCGCTTGTTGGACCGCGTCGATCGAGAGCGTGCGGATGGTGTTGACCGACAACTCGTCGAAGTTCACGTCGGGCATCCGTTCGGCGGCATTGGTAGCGTTCATCGGTTCGTCCTGGTGAATTGGCTCTCGAGCGACGCCACCTTGTTCAGGCGGCGCAGGTGTCGCGGGGACTGGCTGAACTCGGCGGAGAGGAAGGTCTGCACGAGGTCCCAGGCGACTTCCGGTCCCACCGTGCGACCGCCGATGCAGATGACGTTCATGTGATCGTCCTCGACCGCCTGTTTCGCGGAGAAGTGATCGTGGATGAGCGCGGCACGAACGCCCGGAACCTTGTCGGCGCAGACCGCGGCGCCCGCGCCGCTGCCGCACACCGCGACTCCCCGCTCGACCGTCCCGGCGGCCACGGCCCGCGCGAGCGGGACCACGAAGTCCGGATAGTCGTCGTCCGGGTTCAACGCGTTCGCGCCGAAATCGACGATCTCGTACCCGGCCGCGCGAAGGCGCGCGACCAGATCCTCTTTCAAGCCGAATCCACCGTGGTCGGTGGCGATGCCCACACGCATGCCGCTGTCGCGTCTCACGGCGTCCTCGCCTTCGGGTTCTGCCAGCCCCCGGAAGGAACGACTCGCGAGTCGACCTCCTTCGGCCCCCAGGTGCCTGGCTCGTATTCGTGGACGGGCGGCGCGTCCTTCATCAAGGGATCGACGATCCGCCACGCTTCCTCGACGTAGTCCTCGCGCGCGAACAGAGTGCGATCGCCGTACATCGCGTCTCCGAGGACCCGCTCGTACGCATCCATCTCGTCAGCCCGAGGGAGTTGGGTGCCCACCATCTCCGCGGTCTGGCTGACGGTGTCCCCTCCCGGCGCGATTACGTTCGCGCCGATGGCGAGCGTCACCTCGGGACTGATGCGGAAGCGGCAGTAATTCGAATCCACCTGCATGCCTTGGTAGACCGGGGGCGGCCGGCGGAGCCGGACGACGACCTCCGTGCACGTCACGGGCAGGGACTTTCCGGCCCGGATGTAGAAGGGGACACCTTGCCAGCGCCAGGAATCGATCTGCAGCCGCAAGGCGACGAACGTCTCCACCTTGGAGTCCGCCGCAACTCCGTTCTCCGAGCGGTAACCGCGAAACTGCCCGCGCACGACGTCGTTCGCGCTCAGAGCGGGGATCGCCTTCAAGACCTTCACCTTCTCGTCGCGGATCGACTCGCTGTCGGTCCTGACAGGAGGCTCCATGGCGAGATTGCTCAGGACCTGAAAGAGGTGGTTCTGCACGACGTCGCGCACGGCGCCGGTCTGATCGTAGAACGCGCCACGGCCCTGGATGCCGAAATCCTCCGCCATGGTGATTTGCACGCTCTCGACGTGGTTCCGGTCCCAGAAAGACGCCAGGAAGGGATTCGCGAACCGGAAGAAGAGCATGTGATGCACCGGCCGCTTCCCC
>JBJMQJ010000436.1:0-5166 GCA_045802765.1 Myxococcales bacterium | reverse complement strand
TCGGGACGGTCGGTCGACATGGGAATCTCCTCGGGCTCAGAGGTTTTGCGAGACGGTGCGGAGGGCCTGGACGCCGCGCAGGAAGCCTTCGTTAATCGCCTCGGCCGTGGCGGGTGCGCTTTCGCCGGCCAGGAACGTCGCGGGCGGCGCCTCGTTCGCGTGGAGCACCCAGACGATGAGGAACCCGCGCGAGCTCGGATCGACCGGCGTGCGCAGCGGCGCCGTCATCTTCGGGCATCGGTCGCGCAGGATCCGGACCGCATCCGCGGCGATGCGGCCGGCTTCCGTTCCTTTCTCCGCCGCGAGAAGCGCGTAGGCATCGCGCAGCTTCTGCTGCCCTTCGCCGCAGGCGTCCGACGACGTCCGGCCGCCCGCCGTGAGCGCGCCGCACGCCTGGAGCACGGCGTCGACGTTGCTCGCGGAGCGGAGCGCCGAGTGCGTCACCCGCCGCGCCGCCACGCAGCCCTTCTCGACCAGCCGCGGTTGCCCGAGGTAGACGCCGGCCTTGAAGAGCGGAAGCGCCAGCGCCGAGGCGAGGACCTGGCTGGAGCCGGCGATGATCTCGTCGAGCTGCGCGGAGGTCAGCTTCGATCCCAGCGCGCGCTCGCGCTCCCGCCGCCGGACGAGATCGTACGCGCCCTGGTCGGACTCGAGCGGGCCCAGCGGGGCGATCTGCGGAGCCAGGGTGCCGTCCAGCCCTTGGGTCCAGTCACGGTCGGCTGGTTGGGGTGTCGCCTCTTCGTGCGCGCAGCTCGCCAGCACGGCGACGGCGATCGCGAGGACCAGGGTGGGCTTGGACATGGGGTAGTCCTCCTCATTCGGGAGAAGCAAAAAATCGCTCAGCGGAGCTCCAGCTCGGGCAGCGGCCGGCCGACGACCGCGTCGAGCAGCGGACCCATGCGAGCCGGCCGGTAGACGGGCCAGGCGACCTCCAGGACCGAGCCGATGCGCCGCTGCCAGGCCTCGTCGAGCTCGTCGAGGAACCGCTCGGCGCGCGCCAACGCCTCCGACCGGCGGGCCGGGACGCGCGCATTTCGCGTGGTGGGCTCGAGGCGCAAGGGAGGTCGGAACCATCCTCCGGCGAGCCGCAGCGTGGGGACGCCCTGGCCCCTCGCCTCGTCGAGCCGGTAGCTGGCGACGCCGGGCGGATCGAGGGAGGTGAGGGGGCGGTCGTATTCCGCGCAGACGGCGACGACGGGAGCGGAGTCCTTCGGCAAGAGCGCCCCGTCCTCGTCGCGCAGCGAGACGTTGCTGATGAGGAGCGTCAAGGAGAAGAGCTCGGACGACCAGCCCAGCGCGCAAGCCTTCGCGGGGTGGACGCGGAGGGGAAGGGACACCGGCGGCGCGGAGCCCGCCGCGTGAGCGGCACGCTCGGTGGCCGAGAGCAACGCGGCGGCGCCGCCGCCTTCGATGGCCGGAAT
Source organism: Myxococcales bacterium (assembly GCA_045802765.1). Classification (GTDB taxonomy): domain Bacteria; phylum Myxococcota; class Myxococcia; order Myxococcales; family 40CM-4-68-19; genus VBKO01. The sequence goes on along the minus strand of JBJMQJ010000436.1, from coordinate 3,745 downwards.
CCCAAGCAGCGCGAAGGTGCGGTCGAGGGCATCTCCGTCCGGCGGGAATCGCAGGATGGCCTTCCCGTCCGCTTCCTCCACCACGAGCCCGGCGGCGCGCAGGCGCGAGATCGCGTTCCATTGCGATTGCAGCTCGAGCGGGACCGGCGGCAACTGGTGCTGCAGCGCCGCGATCCACGCGGAGAGGCCTTCGGCGGACGATGGAAGCGGTCCGCGCGCCCTTTGGTGCCGGAGAACGGCCGCGATCTCGTCGGGTGTCATGCCGCCGTCCTCCTGGCCAGAAGGGCTGCCGTCTGCTCGAGCAACGCATGCGTGCGGGCCGCATCGTGCTGGGCGCGGTTCGACTGGGCCTCGCTCACGGCGAGCAGGCTCTTGAGGGTGTGCAGGAGGACCTCGTCGGGCTCGCCGCCGCGCGCGTCGTGGCCGTCCTCGTCGAGCCGCCGCGCCGCCAGCACGATGACCGGGCCGAGCAGCATCGGGAACGTGCCGCCCACCATGAGGAAATAGGCGTAGCTGATCTCGCGGTACGCCTGCGCCATGGTGGAGGCGAGGGTGTCCGCGGCCGCCTGCGTCCCCATCGCGTCGCCCAGGGCGCCCATGCCCAGCGCGCCGAGCAGCGTGCTCATGCCCAGGCCGAGACCGGGGCCGAGCAGCATCATCGTGAGCGCCATGGGGCGGACGTGCTTCTGCCACACCTCGGCGCGGTGAGCGGCGCGGATGCGGCGCGCGTCCGCGGAGAGTCCGGGCGCGTTGCGCTCGGCGCGCGCGCGCAGGGCCTCTTCGATCACCCATGCGAGCAGGGCCACCTGGATGAAGGTGACGATGAGCAGGAGCGGCGCGCCGCCGTACGTGTCCACCGAGTAGCGCCAGAATCTCGAGATGAAGCTCATCGCGGTCTCCGTGGCATGACGGCCTGGCAAGCAAAAAAACCGGGTGGCAGGGCAGCGCAGCCGCTTTTTTTGCTCGCGGCTCATGCGCACGGTCCTCCTCGCGGCGGCGCTGTCCCTCGTAGTCCCTCTCGGCGGCGGTGCTCAGGCGCGGACGGCGCGCACGCCGTGGCTCCTCTTTCCCCTCGACGTGCGGAGCTTCGATCGCGTCTCCTCGAAGTTCGGCATGCGCAAGATGAACGGCCGTCGCGGCGTGCATCGGGGCGTCGATCTGGTGGCGCCGCGCGGCTCCCTGGTGGTGGCCGCGCGCGAGGGCCGCGTGGCTGACATCGGGCGCGCACGCGCTTGCGGATGGTACGTGACGGTCGAGCACGAGAACTCCTGGCGGACGGTCTACTGCCACCTCCGCTCGGACCCGCGCCGGTTGGGCATCGCCGAGGGCATCCGCGTGCCGGCGATGGGGGTGGTGGGCGAGGTGGGCAGCACCGGGCACTCCACCGGGCCGCACCTCCACTTCACGCTGCTCGACGATCGCGGCCAGGCGCGCGACCCGCTGCTCGCGCTGTTCACGCCGGCGGAGACCCTCCAGGTCTTGAAGAGGATGGGGCTGGCGCGATGATGCGGTTGCGGCGCGCGTGGGCGACCCTGCCCCTGTGGGGACGATGCCTTATGGCCAGCGCCTTGGGCGCAGCCGCGGCAGCCGCCGTGACGGGCGTCGTCTCGCCGCTTTCCCTCTGCGGCGACAAAGGCCATCGCGCGGCGGCGCTTTTCAACGAAGACCTCGCGCAGTACCGCGCCGCGCCGCCGGACGTTCGCGCGTCTGCGCTCGTCTCCGCGGCGGCCGCCGGTTACGAGGATCGCAGCGTCTTCACCCGCCCGCGCTGGGTCCCACCGATCAGCCCGACCGGCTTCGCCCGCGCGCTGGTGCGCAACCTGCGCGGCATTCCCGAGGGTGGCTCGACCATCCCTCAGCAGCTCGCGAAGCTCTACCTGCGCGAAGGGCGCCGCGGCACCGTCGCCGACAAGCTGGGCGAGGCGTGGTTCGCCACCTGGCTGGTGCGGCAGGCCGCGCCGGACGAGGTCGTCGGGCTGTACCTGAACTCGAGCGCCGCCGCGACCCTCGGCGGGCCGCGCCGCCCGGCCGATGGGCTCGGGCGCCTCTCGCTCGCTCTGTTCGGGTTGCCGCTCCGGCGCCTGTCGCGCGAGGACCAGCTCGTGCTCGGCGCGGCGCCGCGCGGCGTTCCCTGGCTGCGCGCGCATCCGGCGCTCTCGGCGCGGCGGCTCGCCTCCGCCCGGGAATGGCTCGTCGCAGAGGGGCTGTGGGACGCAAGCGTGCGCTCCTACCTCGACGACGGCCTGGACTCGTCCTCCGCTTTCGGCTTCGTCGACGGATGGACCGAGCGCGTCGCGAGCGGCGCCAGCGCCGCCGCCGACCTGGACCTCGTCTCGGCGATCGATCGCTTCCGCGACGGTTTGTCGGAGGCGCTGTGGCGTGAGTTTCCGGGCACCGGCGTGCGGGCGGCCTTCGCCGCCTTGGGGAGCGGCGGCGCGGTCCTGGCGCGGTCGGGGGCCGAATCGGCGCTGATGGCGGTGAACTACGGCTCGATCGCCAAGCTCGAAGCGCTCGATCTGGCGGTCGAGGCCTTCGGCCCGCGGACGGTGCACGAGCGGATGCTCCCGCCCGGCGGCTGCGTCCGCTGGATCTGGGCGACCAAGTCGCAGCGTGGAACGAGCCCCGCGAGCTACTGCCCGGCGGACGTGACGCCATCCGCCCGCGCCATGTCCTTCGACGAGGCGGTCGCGCGCTCGATCAATTCGATGACCGTACGGCACGCGCTGCTGCTCCCGCCGCTGCTCGCGCAGTGGCGGCCCGATCTGCTGCAGGAGATGTCCACCGAAGTGCCCGCGTGCGAGCGAGCAGCGCTCGATTCGCCGGCCGACCGCGCACTGGCCAGCGGCCTCCTGGCGCAGATCGGTGAGACGCTGAGGCCCGACCAGGTCGCGCCGGAGCTTTCCTACAGCGCGGCAGGCGTCGCGCTCTTCCGCCACCTCCGGGCCCGCCGGGAGCTGGCGGGTCTTCCCGCGGAACGGCTCCCGGACGACCCGACCTCGCTGCTGGGCAATTCTTCGCGCGCCACCGCCGAGCAGATCGGTGGATACCTGCATCGCAAGCTGGTCGCCGGCGATGGGTCCTGCGGCCTGAGCGACACCGGCGCGCTGCTCGCCTTGCACCGCCGGGTAGGCACGCTGCGCTGGCTCGCCTGGCGCTGGCCGAAGCTCGTCTTCGCCGGGAAGACCGGCTCCTCGCCTCACGACGACTCGGCCGTTGCGGGCATCGCCGTCTGCCTCGACGAGCGCCCCGTCGTGCTGGTGGCCGCGCTCCGCCCGCTGCAAGCCCCGCTGCCCGATGGGTTGCACGGATCGGTGCTGCTGCGCGGCCTCGACTCGTACCTCAGGGAGCTGCGCCGCCTCGATCGCCGCGTCACCCCATTGGCATTGCCGGCCTGGGCAGAGGCGATCGACACGCCGGCGGCAGTCCCCGAGACGATCTCCGCGGCGGCGACGCCCGCGCAGAAGGAGGAGCGATGACGGGTCGGACGGGACGCTCCGGGGGCTTCGAGGAGATGGAGGCGCTCATCTACCGTCTCTTCGCCGAGAAGCAGTTCGCGTTGGCGCTGCTCGCCCTGGTGATCGTCGCGCAATTGCTCTCGGCGCAGTTCTTGCTCTTGCGCCTCAAGCCTCCCTCGCAGCAGGCGATCGCGGCGCCGAGCAGCAAGCAGCGCCTGGACGTGCGCTGCGCCGAAGGAGGAGCGCGCTCCCTGTCCGGCGAAACCATGAGCCGCGAGGCGGCGCGAGGA